>NZ_JBEYFP010000092.1:0-16298 GCF_040634455.1 Kitasatospora sp. NPDC007106 | reverse complement strand
CGGCGGGGGCCGCGGGCCGGGCCGCCGCGGCGGCCGGGCGCGCCGCGGTGACGTCCGTGCCTCGCTGCTCGCGCTGCTCAAGGAGCGGCCGATGCACGGGTACGAGATGATCACCGAGATCGGCGAGCGCACCGGCGGTGCGTGGCGGCCCAGCCCCGGATCGGTCTACCCGACCCTCCAGCTGCTGGAGGAGGAGGGCCTGATCGTCGCTCAGGAGTCCTCGGGCAAGAAGCTGTTCGACCTGACCGAGGCCGGCCGGGCCGAGGCCGACGCGGGGGCCGAGTCCCCGTGGGAGGAGGCCGGCCGGGGCGTCGACTGGGAGGCCGTCCAGGAGGTCGGTGCGGCGATGGGCGCCGTCGACCACGCGATCCGCCAGGTCATGCTGACGGGTACCGAGGAGCAGCGGGCCAAGGGGCTCGCCGTCCTCAACGAGGCCAAGCGCAAGCTGTACCTGATCCTCGCCGACGAGCAGGTCTGATCCGTCCCGCGGTCGACCGCACCGCCCCGTCGCGGCACCCGCCGCGGCGGGGCGGCGGCGTGCCCGGGAACGGCGGCGTGTCCGGGGGCGTGCTCGCTACCGAGGGGCGTGTCCGGCGGCCTCAGGCCTCGGCGTCGTACTCGTAGCGCCAGCGCCAGCCCTTGCTGCCGAAGATCTTCGACCGCCGGTAGACCAGCGTCACGGCGGGCAGGTCCGCGGTGGCCGGGACGGGCACGCGGTAGACCTTCGGGATCGTCCAGAAGGAGCCCAGCATGATCGGCAGGACCCTGCCGTCCAGGGGTCCGCCCACGAATTCGGTCTCCGCGCTCTTCACGCCTCCCAGGGTACGCGGGGTGCTCCGGGCCCTCTCGGCCGCCGGTCGGCGGCGCCCGCGTGCAGGTCCGGCAGAGGCGGTGTGGAGCCGGTGTGACCGGCGCAGCACCGCCCCCGGTCATTCCGGGGCCGTCCGCACCCTTATCCTGCTCTGTACGCCTCCGGGTTCGGCCCGGGTCCGCGGGCCCGCACGGGCCGGGCGAGGCGCGTGTCGTCGCGTCCGTCCGCCGAGTCGTACCTTCTCGAACTCCGTATCGTGCCCCGGGCGTTGGCCGCCCCGGTGATCCCGGCCGCGGCTGCGGCGGATGCGACCGACGGGCGCCCCGGGAAGTGGCGGGCGCCTGCCGTTGTTGCGTCGGACGGTGCGTCGTTCGCCGTGCCGCACCAGGCACGGCAGTTCACGGCAGAGCGGAAGGGGCCCGATGGAAGCCAGCAGCAGGTGGACGACCTGGTGGCGGCGTGAGCGGCGGCAGGACCGTCCGGTCACGGGCGGGGAGGCGGCCGCGAGGCTGGACCTGCTGCTGGGCGCGGTGCGCGCGGGCTTCCCGCTGGCACCCGCGGCCCACCCGGCGGGGTACCGGTGTTCCTGCGACCGGGTCGGCTGTCCGGCGCCGGCGCAGCACCCCGTCTCCTTCGCCTGGCAGACCCAGGCGACCACCGACGCCGAACAGCTCGCCCGCTGGCTCGCCCGCGACCCGCAGGCCAACTTCGTCACCGCCACCGGCCGCGTCCACGACGTGCTGGACGTCCCCGCCGAGGCGGGTCGGCTCGCGCTGGAGCGGCTGGAGGAGCGCGGCGTCCACGGACCGGTCGCCGCGGTCGGCGAGGACCGCTACCTGTTCTTCACCGCCACCCGCGGCACCCCCGCCGACGAGGACGAGTGGTGGACGAGCGCGCTGGACTCCACCCCGGACACCATGTCCGAACACCCCGGCCTGAGATGGCACTGCCGCGGCTCGTACACCCTGCTGCCGCCCGCCGCACTGCCGGACGGCTCCGAGGTGCGCTGGCTGCGCGGCCCCGACCAGCCGCTGCCCGACCCGCTGCGGGTGCTGGACGTGCTGACCGACGCCTGCACCGAGGTCGGCGCCGTCGCCGAGGAGCAGTGGCTGATCGGCTAGGCCCTCTCTTTCGGATCTTGTCGGATGAGCGTGCGGCGGTGGGCGCCCGGCTGGGCGTGCCGGCGGATCGGCCTCGTACTGGACCGTACGTGGACGATTCGCCGGTGCGTCCAGGCTGGGGGCACCTCCCGGCCCCCTCGGGGCTGGGGGAGATGCCCGGCGTCGCGCGCCCGGCAAGATTTGAAAGAGAGGGCCTAGCGGCCGCGCGGACCCAAACGCCGACCCTCCGGGAGGGGCGGCCGGTCCGGTGTGCCTAGGGCTCGGGCGTGCCGCCCAGCCCCGCCGCCTCCTCGGCCTCCAACCTGGCCTCCAGCGCCCGCAGCGCCGCGTACTCGGCCTCGTCGACCGCCTCCAGGGCGAAGTCCACGGCCTCCAGCGCGTAGCGCTCGGCGTAGTCGGCCTCCCGCCGGGCCACCCCGACGTCGTGCCGGGCCTCGCGCTCCGACGCGCGGTCCCGCGTCGCGCCGACGTGCCGGTGCCAGCTCTCGCGGAGGTGGTGCCAGGTCGGGCCCGCGTGCTCCTCGGCGTCGGCCGCGGCCTCGCGCGGCGGCCCGCCGTGCGTGCCGGAGCTCCCCCGCGCCCCTGCCAGGGCCTGCCGCAGCTCCTCGCCGGACTGCTGCCGCACCGCCTCCACGTGCTGCGCCGCCTCCGCGGCCCGCTGCGAGACCCGTTCGAGCCCCTGCGCCTCGTCCATCGACACCACACCTCGCCGTCGGCCGTACTCCACCTCCAGCCTGCGACCGCCCCGCCCGGCCCGCCTCCGGGCACCCGCCGACCGGCGCACCACCAGGGGCGGGGGACTGCGCAAATGCGGAATCGGCGTACCTCGCGGGTTCGGCCGACCCCGGACTGCGCAGCCCCCGCCCTCGTGGTGGCTACCCACTGCCTAGGGCTCGATGAGGGTGACGGTGACGGTGACCACCGGGCTGGGCGGCGGGACTGGCGGCGGGACGGGGGGCGGCGTGGTGCGGCTGTGGGTGGGGGAGGGCGTGGGGGCGGGTGCGGGGCGGGTCGTGGTGGGTGCGGGTGTCGGTGGCGTGGACGAGGTCGCGGTCGTCGTGGTCGGGGTGGGCGAGGGCGGTGCCGGCTCCGCGCCGGTGGGGACGGGGACGGCCGCCGTCGGTGCCGGCGTGTGGCCGGGCAGGGCGGCGGCCACCGCGAGGACGAGGAGCAGGACGGCGGCTGCCGCGCCCACCACCGTACGAACGGGGGCCGGGCGCCGCGGTGCCGCGGTGGGCGGGGACGGGACGGCCGGTCCGACGGGCGGGGAGGGCGGAGCCTCGCCCGTCCACAGCAGCAGTGCGGGGGTCAGGACGGGCCGGTGCCAGTCCCGGACGGCGGCGAGTTCGGTGCAGGCCGTCCCGCACGGCCCGCACCCGGCGAGGTGGTCGGCGAGCCCGGGTTCCGGGGCGGAGCCGCGGCGGACGGTGTCGCCGAGCCGGGCGACCAGCTGGCGGCAGGCCCGGGCCGGGACACGGGCCACGTACACCTGGAGGTAGGTGTCGAACAGGGCGGCCCGGGCGGGCGGTGCGGGCGGGCGCAGGTCCCCGTCCGGGCCGAGGCCGTGCCAGAGCTCCTCCTGCCGGTGCGCGGGCAGCCGGCGGAAGGCCTGCAGCAGCGGCGCCTCCTGTTCGACGGCGGCCAGGGCGCCGGCGAGGCCCGCCCCCGGGTGGCGGGCGGCCGCGGCGTGCAGCCAGCTGCGGAAGCCGGCCGACAGCTCGGCCTCCCGTCCGGTGTCGGCCCACCGTGCGGCCGTGCGGCGGAGTGCGGCGACCAGCTCCGGCCGCGGGGCGCCGGCCGTCGGGAGCGTCCGGGCGGCCTCGTCGACCAGTCGGCGGGCGGTGGCCCCGTCCGGGCAGCACAGGCGGGCGTATCCGAGGACGGCGGCCCGGTGGCGGTCGGTGGGACTGGGGGAACGGCGGGCGGGCGTGCCGTCCGCGGGCGGCGGTGCCGCGTCCTGCATGGGTCTGTCCAGGGGTGTGTTCGTCCGGGTGCCGGGTCGTCCGGTCCTGGTCGTCCGGGTGGGTGGGGTCGGGTGGGCGGCCGTACCGGGCGGGGCCCGGTACGGCCGCGGGTGAGGGTGCCGGGTCAGCCGCTCGGCGAGGCCGGGCCGGGGCCGGCGAACCGCACCGAGGTGCCGTCGACGGTGGCCTCGACCGGATGGGCGTCCACGGGGAACAGGCAGCCCTTGGTCTCGCTGCACGCGGCGTACCCGACCAGGACGGTGGCCGGGCCCTCCGCGGTCCGGTGCACCGGCAGGGTCACGGTGACCGGGCCGTCCGGGTAGACCGGCACCGGCGGCAGCCCGCCGGGCAGTTGGAGGTCGTGCACGGCGGCGCCGGTGGTGGGCCGCGCCGTCTGCTCCAGGCCGCCGCGCAGCTTCAGCGAGATCGGCCGCCCGATGCCGTCGACGCCGCCGGGCGGCAGGTCCAGGCTGTAGAGGTGGTAGCCGGCCGCGGTGGGGGTGAACACGGCGGTCAGCGTGCCGGCCGTGCCGTCCCACCGGTCGACGGAGAGGTCGACGGTGACGCCGTTCTCGGTGAAGCTCGCCGAGGACGGCCGCTGCGCCGGGCCGCCGGTGGAGGCGCAGCCGGCGGCCGGGCCGAGCAGCAGCCCGGCCGCGAGCGCGGCCACCGAAGCCCGGACCGGCCTGCCCTGGCGGCCGCCCTGACGGTGCGGCGGCCGACGCGCCGTCACTTCGCCCACTGGCGGAGGAAGCCGTCGAGGCCGGTCTCGGTCAGCTTCGGCAGGCCCGTCCGGTTGGTGTTGGTGACGACCGTGTTCTTGGCGTCGACGACGATGATCACGGGGGTGCTGAAGCCGTGCGAGCTGTCGTAGCGGCCGAGGATCGCCATGTTGGTCCGGTTGTTCTCCAGGTCGATCTTCACCACGTGGTAGGAGGCGTCCAGGGTGCTGCGGATCCGGCTCTTGGCGAAGAGCCCGTCGACGGCCCGGCAGACGCCGCACTCGTTGGTGCCGAAGTCGAGCAGCACGCGCCGGCCGTCGGACTTCGCCAGGGCGAGCGCCGCGTCGATCTCCTTCTGGGCGTTCGCGGACGGGTTGTAGCCGGCCAGCGAGACCCGCTTGGTCGGGGCGGTGGAGGGGGACGCGGAC
This sequence comes from Kitasatospora sp. NPDC007106, assembly GCF_040634455.1. Classification (NCBI taxonomy): domain Bacteria; kingdom Bacillati; phylum Actinomycetota; class Actinomycetes; order Kitasatosporales; family Streptomycetaceae; genus Kitasatospora; species Kitasatospora sp. NPDC007106. Next base: position 11,252 of record NZ_JBEYFP010000092.1, on the reverse strand, counting down.
GCCGTCGCCGAGCGGGTGGGCGTCGCCGCGCTCGCGGAGGGGCTCGCCGTGGTCGGTGCGGCCGAGGTCGGGCTCGGCAGCGGCGAAGGCAGGTCCTCGGCGGGCGCGGCGGCGCTCACCGGTGCGGCGGCGGCCGCGCCGTCGGAGGAGTCGGCCGGTCCGCAGGCGGCCAGTGAGGCGGCGGCGGTCAGCGCGGCGAGGACGGCTCCGAGGGATCTGCGGTCGAGGCTCATGGACGGTGCTCCCGGGGGCGGTGCCGCCCGGAGGCCCGGGGGAGGGCGGGAGGGGCGGCGCGAGGGTGGGTGGTGCTCTTGCCCTGGGAGACCGCATCCGGGGCCGCGGATAACGGAAATCCGCGGCCCCGTCCGTCCCGTTGCTGACTACGGGAGGGTGAGGATCTCCGCGCCGTCGGCGGTGACCACCAGGGTGTGCTCGAACTGGGCGGTCCGCTTGCGGTCCTTGGTGACGACCGTCCAGCCGTCCTCCCAGATGTCGTAGTCGTAGCTGCCCAGGGTCAGCATCGGCTCGATGGTGAAGGTCATGCCGGGCTTGATCACCTCGGTGGCCCGCTCGCTGTCGTAGTGCGGGACGATCAGGCCGGAGTGGAACGAGGTGTTGATGCCGTGGCCGGTGAAGTCGCGGACGACCCCGTAGCCGAAGCGTTTCGCGTAGGACTCGATGACCCGGCCGATGACGTTGATCTGGCGGCCCGGCTTGACCGCCTTGATCGCCCGGTCGAGCGCCTCCCGGGTGCGCTCGACGAGCAGCTCGGACTCCTCGTCGACGTTGCCGCACGGGTAGGTGGCGTTGAGGTCGCCGTGCACGCCGTGGATGTACGCGGTGGCGTCGATGTTGACGATGTCGCCGTCCTGAAGGACCGTCGAGTCCGGGATGCCGTGGCAGATCACCTCGTTGATCGAGGTGCAGATCGACTTCGGGAAACCGCGGTAGCCGAGGTCGGACGGGTAGGCACCGTGGTCGCACATGTAGGCGTGCGCGACCGCGTCCAGCTCGTCGGTGGTCACGCCCGGCGCGATGAGCTTGGCCGCCTCCTCCATCGCCCGGGCGGCGATCCCGCCGGCGATCCGCATCTTCTCGACCGTCTCGGCGCTCTGCACCTCCGGGCCGGTGTACGGCGCGGGCGCGGGCCTGCCCACGTACTCCGGGCGCGCGATGTGCGCGGGAACCTTGCGGGTGGGGGACACGGTGCCGGGTACGAGAGCCATGCCGCGAGTCTATCCGTCGGCCCCTCAGCGACCCGGCCGTGCGGGCGGCCGTCGGGCGGGTGCAGCGCGGGTGGTGCGCCGTGTGTACGGGCGCGGCGCCGGGAAAGGATCACCCCGGACGACGAAGCGAACAGGAGCAGCTCACATGCCCATGGGATTCGGCCGCAAGGCCACCGGGAAGCCCGGCGAATGGTTCTACTGCATCAAGCACGGCAAGGTCGAGGAGGGCCCGGAGTGCCCGGCCAAGGACCGGCTCGGCCCGTACGCCACCCCCGGCGAGGCCGCCGCGGCGCTGGAGATCGCCGCGGAGCGCAACCGGGAGTGGCAGAACGACCCGCGCTGGCACGACGGGCCGCCCGAGGACGCCGACGAGGACTGAGCGGGCGGGCCCCTCGCGGCCGATCCGCCGTCAGGCCGCGGGCACCGGCTCCCGCCCGCCGGCGTCGCGGTCCTCGGCGGCGGCCCGCACGGCCGCCGCGTGGGGGTCCGTCCGGTCGTCGTAGGCGAGCAGGCTCGGCAGGGCCACGGCCAGCAGTGCCACACCCAGCACGCAGACCGCGCCGCCGCTCCAGATCGCCCCGCGGACACCGATCAGCGCGGCCGCGCCGCCGGCCCGGACCTGGCCCAGCTGCGGGCCCACCGAGTAGCTGAGCAACTCCACCCCGGCGAGCCGGCCGCGCAGTTCGTCCGGGATGGACTGGTTCCACAGGGTGGAACGCGCGATGCCGCTGATCTGGTCGGCGCCGCCGGCCGCGGCCAGGCAGAGCAGCACCAGCCAGATGTTGCCGGTCACACCGGCGAGCGTCATCGCGGCACCCCAGCCGAGGGCGGCGAGGACGAGCATCCGCCCGTGCCGGTGGATCCGGGAGGTCCAGCCGCTGGTCGCCGAGACGGCCAGCGCACCGGCCGCGGACGCGCCGTACAGCAGGCCGAGCGCCCAGCCGGCGTCCAACTCGGCGGCCAGGAACGGGAAGATCGCCACCGGGAAGGCGAACAGCATCGCGCAGACGTCGATCGCGTACGTGCCGAGCAGGTCCTTGCGGCTCCACGCGTACCGGACACCGGTCGCGACCGCCCGCAGCGAGGGCCGTTCGGCGCCGGACGGCGGCGGCACCGCCCGGATCCGGGCGAGCAGCAGCAGCGAGACGCCGAAACTGGCGACGTCCAGCGCGAAGGCGGTCTGCACCCCGGCGACCGCCACCACCACACCGGCGAGTGCCGGCCCGGCCACCGAACCGACGTTCCGGTACAGCGAGTTCAGCGCGAACGCGGCCGTCAGCTGCTCGTGCGGCACGATCCGCGGGGTGAGCGAGTCCAGCGCCGGGCGCTGCAGTCCGTCCACCGCCGCGACCAGCGCGGCCACCACGTAGATCGGCCACAGCAGCGGCTGCGGCAGCAGCGCGTTGACCAGCAGCAGCGCGCTCAGCAGGCCGAGCCCGGCCTCCGCGAGCAGCACCAGCCGGCGGCGGTCCATCGCGTCCGCGAGCGCCCCGCCCCACAGGCCGAACACCACCAGCGGCACCAGCTCGACCGCGCCGACCAGGCCCACCTGGAAGGAGGAACCGGTGAGGTCCTTGATCTGCAGCGGCACCGCGACGTAGGTCAGGAAGCTGCCCAGGCTGCTCACGCAGCCGGAGCTCCAGAGCAGCCGGAAGTCCCGCGAGCTGCGCCACGGGGCGGTGTCGGGCAGCAGCCCGCGCAGGGCGGTGCGCAGCCGTTTCGGGAGCGGTGGGGGTGGTACGGACGTCACGGTCGGCCATCCTCGGTCGGCCGGGCGCGCCGGGCAAACGATTTACCGGCCGTGCACCACCGATCGCCGCACCGATCGCCGCACCGCTCTCCACGCCACCGGTCGTCGCGCGGCCGGTCCGCGGGGCCGGATCACCAGCGCAGCACCGGTGGCGCGACCAGGCGTTCGGCGAGCCCGGCCAGCCGGCTGCGCAGCCCCCGGGCGGGCCGCGCCGAGGCGGCCGCGCCGACCAGGTGCTGCACCAGGTCGAACGGGCCCTCGCCGGCCACCGGCACCGCCAGCCGCTCGTGGGCGAGCGCGCCCAGTTCGGCGTCGCCGGCGTCCAGGGCGAGCACCGTGGCACCGCCGCGCCGGGCGTCCTCGACCCGCTCCAGCAGCCCCTGGCCCGGTTCGTGCGGCGCCACCACCAGCACCGTGCTGCCGCGCGGCGCCTCGCCGAGCCGCCGCAGCCCGTGCGCCAGGTGAGCCGGGGCCGCCGCCGGGACCTCGTGCCGCACCAGCAGCGGGGCCAGCCCGGCGACGCCGCAGTGCGCCGCCTCCTCGTCCAGGTGCGCGGCCAGGTGCCACGGTTCGTAGCGCTCGGTGCCGACCAGCAGCAGGCCCGCCGCGGTGCGCCGGGTGACCGATCGGTGCAGCGCCCCGCCGAAGGCCCGGGTGACGTCCAGCAGGCCGGTGCCGGCCAAGGTCGCGCTCAGTGCGGAAAGTCTCACCGCGTCCATGCGGCACAGCATGGAGGAGCGGCCGGTGCTTTGGCAGGATCTTGTCCATGACGCAACCCGAATCGGTGAATCCCGCCGCCGCGGCGGCCCCCGCTCCGCTCGACGTGTCCTCGCTCGTCGTGGGTGTCCTCGGCGGCACCGGCGACCAGGGCCGCGGCCTCGCCTACCGGCTGGCCAAGGCCGGCCAGCAGGTGGTCATCGGCTCCCGGACGGCCGAGCGGGCCGCGGCCGCCGCGGAGGAGATCGGCCTCGGCGTGCGCGGCGCGGACAACGCGACCTGCGCCCGGGAGAGCGACATCGTGATCGTCGCCGTGCCGTGGGACGGCCACGCCGCCACCCTCGCGGCCCTGCGCGAGGAGCTCGCCGGCAAGATCGTGGTGGACTGCGTCAACCCGCTCGGCTTCGACAAGCAGGGCGCCTACGCGCTGAAGCCGGAGGAGGGCAGCGCCGCCCAGCAGGCCGCCGCCCTGCTGCCGGACTCCCGGGTGACCGCGGCCTTCCACCACCTGTCCGCGGTGCTGCTGCAGGACGCCTCGATCGAGGAGATCGACACCGACGTGATGGTGCTCGGCGAGGACCGTGCCGCCACCGAGACCGTGCAGGCGCTGGCCGGGCGGATCCCCGGCATGCGCGGCATCTTCGCCGGACGGCTGCGCAACGCCCACCAGGTCGAGTCGCTGGTCGCCAACCTGATCTCGGTGAACCGCCGCTACAAGGCGCACGCCGGTCTGCGGATCACCGACGTCTGAGCCGTCCGCCGGGACGCCGGGACGCCGAGCCGCAGAACGCAGAACGCAGAACGCAGAACACCGAGCCGCCCGCCGGCGCCAGGGCCCGACGGCCGGGCGAACGGCCGGGCCCACGGCCGCCACAGGTCCCCTCCCGCAGGTCCGGACGACCCGCAGGAGGGGGTCTCGGCCCCGGCACGGGCACCGGTCGGTGAGAATGGGGTGTCCGCTGCCGCCGGCGCAGGCCGGCGGTGCCCCCACCCAGGAGAGTCCCGCCATGCCCCGTAACGCCCTGCTCGCCTCGATCGTCCTCGTGCTCGCCGTGACGGCCGCCGTCGTCTCCTTCGTCGAGGGCAACTGGTTCGGCGTGATCTGGGTGCTGATGGCCGGCGTCGCCTCGAACATGGCCTGGTACTACATCCGCAAGGACCGCCAGGACCGCGCCGCGGCCGCCCGGGCCGAGCAGCAGCTCTGAGCCGGCGGGGTCACTCCCAGAAGCGGAACAGGAACTGCCCGACCACCGGGTAGGCCTTGGAGACGCCGAACAGGTCGGTGATCACGAAGACCAGGTCGGAGAACCAGCGGCTGGCCGCGGTCTGCCAGAAGATCACGAACACCGCGAGCATGCCGTACGGCGCGAACGGCTCGATCGCGCGGCGGGTCTTCAGCGACAGCCAGGGCTCGACGATGCCGTAGCCGTCCAGCCCGGGCACCGGCAGCAGGTTCAGCAGTGCCGCACTGACCTGCAGGAACGCCAGGAATCCGAGGGCCGCGGGGAAGGCCGAGACGATCAGCTCCTGGCCGTTCAGCACCGCCGGGTGCGCCGGGTCGTCGAACACCCCGGAGCTCACCAGGACGAGCAGGCCGATGCCGATCACCACGTTCACCAGCGGGCCGGCCGCGGAGATCAGGCTGTGCTTGACTCGGCCGCGGATCCGGTGCCGCTCGATGTACACCGCGCCGCCGGGCAGGCCGATCCCGCCCATGATCACGAAGACCACCGGCAGCACGAAGCTCAGCAGCGCGTGCGCGTACTTGAACGGGTTGAGCGTCAGGTAGCCCTTGGCGCCGATGGTGATGTCCCCGCTGTGCAGGGCGGTGCGCGCGTGCGCGTACTCGTGCAGGCAGAGCGAGACCATCCAGCCCGCCACCACGAACAGGAACACCCCGAAGCGGGGATTGCCGAAACCGCTCACCACCGCCCACGCGGAGGTGACCAGGGTCGCGAGCAGCACCCAGAAGACCGGGCTGATCCGGCTCTCCTCGCTGCGGCGCTGCGTGGTGGCGAAGGTCATGGTGCGAAAGCTCCGTGGATGGCCGGGGGCGGGCAGGGGACGATCATGCCGCGCGGCTCGCGACCGCGACAAGCCGTCACCGAAGAACGCACCGCACCCGCCCACGGTTCCACCGGTCCGAATATCCGTGCGCCCGCCACGCTGCCCGTCGACCAGAATGGGCCCGTGCACTACGGCATCCTCGGCACCACCACCGCCCACCACGACGACGGCACCCCGGTACCGCTCGGCGGCGCCCGGTTGCGCGCCCTGCTGGCCGCGCTCGCCCTGCGCCAGGGCCGGCCCGTCCCGGCCGACCTGCTGGTGGACGAGGTCTGGGGTGACGAACCGCCGCAGGACTCCTCCGCCGCCCTGCAGACCCTGGTCGGCCGGCTGCGCCGCACCATCGGCCGCGGGGAGATCGGCTCCGGGCCGGCCGGCTACTGGCTGACCGGCCGCACCGACGCCGACGACTTCCTGCGGCTCGCCGCCGACGGCCGCCGGGCGCTCGCCGCCGGCGACCACCGGGAGGCCGCCGACCGGCTGAACAGCGCGCTCGCCCTGTGGCGCGGCCCGGCCCTCGCCGACCTGCCGGACCGGGCCGGGCCCGCCGTCCGGCTGGAGGCCCGGCGCGAGGAGGCCCGCCGGCACCGGATCACCGCCGACCTCGCCCTCGGCAACACCGCCGACCTCACCGCCGAGCTCGCCGAACTCTGCGAACTGCACCCCCTCGACGAGCAGCTGCACGCGCTGGCGATCCGCGCCCTGCGCGCCGAGGGCCGCACCGCCGAGGCCCTGCAGCGCTACGAGGACACCCGCCGCATCCTGGCCGACCGGCTCGGCACCGACCCCGGCCCGGAGCTACGCGCCCTGCACGCCGAACTGCTGGCACCCGCACCGGCCGCGCCCGTCCCGGTGCCCGCCGCTGCGCCCGCCCCGGGCGCCGGCACCCGGGCCGCTCCGACCGCTCCGGCCGCGCCTGCCGCTGCTGCCGTCCCGGCCGGCAACCTCCGCCCCCGGCTCACCAGCTTCGTCGGCCGGGACGGCGACCTCACCGCCCTCGGCCGCGCCCTGACGGCGGGCCGGCTCACCACGCTCACCGGCCCCGGCGGCTCCGGCAAGACCCGGCTCTCGGTGGAGGCCGGCCGCGCCGCCCAGCACGGCGGCTCCTGGCCGGACGGCGTCTGGATGGTCGAGCTCGCCCCGCTGGAGGACTCCCTCGCCGTCCCCGGCGCGGTGGCCGCCGCGCTCGGCCTGCGCGAGACGGTGCTGCACACCGGCGGCGCCGTCGCCGAGGTGATGGACGCCCGCCGCAGCGACCCCGTCCGCCGACTGGTCGAGCACTGCGCCGCGCGCCGGATGCTGCTCGTCCTCGACAACTGCGAGCACCTGGTGCAGGCCGCCGCCGAGCTCGCCGACCGGCTGCTCGCCGAGTGCCCCGGGCTCACCGTCCTCGCCACCAGCCGGGAGCCGCTCGGCGTCCCCGGCGAGGCGGTGCTGCCGGTCGAGCCGCTGCCCGACCCGGCCGCCCTGCGCCTGCTCGCCGAACGCGGCGCCGCCGCCCGGCCCGGCTTCGACCCCGCCGAGGACCCGGAGGCCTGCGCCGAGATCTGCCGCCGCCTGGACGGCCTGCCGCTCGCCATCGAGCTCGCCGCCGCCCGGCTGCGCGGCCTGGCCCCGCGTCAGCTCGCCGACCGCCTCGACGGCCGGTTCGCCCTGCTCACCGCCGGCTCCCGCACCCTGCTGCCCCGTCAGCAGACCCTGCGCGCCGTCGTCGACTGGAGCTGGGACCTGCTCGGCGAACGCGAACGCGCCGTGCTGCGCCGGCTCTCCGTCTTCGCCGGCGGCTGCACCCTGGAGGCCGCCGAACAGGTCGTCGCCGACGGCACCCAGGTGCGCCGCGAGGACGTCGCCGACCTGCTGCTCTCCCTGGTCGACAAGTCCCTGGTGGTCGCCGACCTGGAGAACGGGCCGCGCTACTGGATGCTGGAGACCATCCACGAGTACGCCGCCGAGAAGCTCGCCACGTCCGGCGGCGACGGCGCCGCGCTGCGCCACGTCCGCCACTACCGCGAGCTCGTCCGGATCGCCGACTTCCACATGCACGGGCACGAGCAGGTCGTGCGCCTCGCCGAGCTCGACGGCGAGCAGGAGAACATCCGGGCCGCGCTGCGCACCGCCGCCGAGCTCCGGGACGAGGAGGAGCTGCTCGTCCTGGTGCTCGGGATGAGCTGGTTCTGGTCGCTGCGGGACAACCGCCGGGAGGCCCGCGAGTGGTACGACGCGGTCTGCGCGCTCGGCCCCGACGCCTTCGCCGACGACGCGCCGCGGCCGGTGCCGCTGGAGGCCGGCCCGTTGGACGCACCGCCGCCGCTGTCGCAGGAGATGCTGGACGAGGCCCGCCGGCAGGCCCACCTGCACCGCCTGATCGACCAGTTCACCGGGAACATGGCGGCGATCGGCGACCCGGCGGTGATAGATCTCGCCACCCGGGTGCTGGCCACCTACACCCCGGACCTGCCGCAGTCCTACCGGTTCCCCGCGCTGCTGCGGGTGTTCGCGGTCTTCCTCTCCGGCGAGCTGGACCGGATGCGCGACACGATGGACGCCGCCGTCGACGGCTGCCGCCGGTACGGCCGCCCGCTGGACCTCGCCTTCGCCCTGCAGCTGCGCGCCCGGCTGCTCAACGACTGGGTCGGCGGCCTCGACCAGGCGGTCGCCGACAGCGCCGAGGCACTGGAGATCTTCACCCGGCTCGGCAACCGCTGGGGCATGTCCGAGGCCCTCTCCGCGCAGGCGGAGAACGCCGCCAAGCAGGGCGACGGCCGACGGGCGGCCGAGGCCTACCGGCAGGCCATCGAGATCGCCGCCGAGCTCGGCGCCTGGCAGGAGGTGCCGCTGCTGGAGGTCCGGCTCGGCGAGGCGCTCTTCGAGTTCGACGAGGCGGACGGCGAGCGGCGGATCCGGGAGGCGCTGGAGTCCGTCCGGGCCGCCAACCACGCGGCCGACGGCACGATGCTCTACGGCCGGCTGGTGCTCTGCAACATCCACACCCAGCGCGGGGACTACGCCCGGGCGCTGGTGGAGCTCGACCGGCTGGTGATGAACAACCAGGCGTTCGGGCCGATCGTGCCGGGGGTGTTCGAGGGCATCGTCGGCTGCATCCGAGGCTGGGTCACCGCCCGGGCCGGCGACGCCCCGCGCGGCCTGGAGCTGCTCGCCGAGGGTCGCCGGGAGATGAAGGGCGTGCCCGGCGGGGCGACCGCCTTCGCCGAGCACATGGCGGTGATGCTGATGCTGCCGGCCACCGGCATCGTGCTGGCCCTCGCCGAGCAGCAGGAGGACCCGCGGCCGGCGGCCCGCCGGGCGGCCGTGCTGCTCGGCGCCCACGACGCCCTGCACGGCAGCCGCGGCTCGTACATGGAGCGCCGGGAGCGCGACCGGATGGCGCAGGTGCTGACCGGCATGCTCGGCGAGGAGGGGTACGCGGCCGGGTACGCCGAGGGCGGCCGCCTCACCCTCTCGGAGGCTGCCGCCCTGATGGACGACCCCGGCGCCCTCTGACGCCGGGTCGAGGTCCGTGCCGTCAGGTCCGCTTGCGGAAGCGGGCCACGGCCAGCGGCGCGGTGACTGCGGTGATCGCCACCGACCAGACGACCACGATCGTCACCGAGTGGGTGAGCGGGCCGCCGTTGATCAGGTTGCGGCAGGCGTCGGCGAGTGCGGACAGCGGGTTGTACTCGGTGAAGGCCTGCAGCCAGCCCGGCATGGTGCTGGTCGGGGCGAAGATCGAGCTGCCGAACTGCAGCGGCATCATGACCAGCATGCTGACGCCCTGCACGGCCTGGGCGCTGCGCAGCGACATGCCGAGCAGCATGGAGATCCAGATGATCGACATGCCGAACAGCAGGGACAGGCCGACCGCGGCGAGCAGGTGCAGGAAGCCGGTCTTGATCTCCAGCCCGAGGAGCATCGAGAAGGCGATGAGGATGGTGAAGGAGACCAGGCCGCGGCAGGTCTCCGCGACGATCTTGGAGAGCAGCACCGAGGCCCGGCCGATCGGCAGGGTCCGGAAGCGGTCCATCACGCCGGTCTGGAAGTCGCTGTTGAGTCCGGTGCCGACGGCCATCGCCAGGTTGAGGCCGGTGGTGCCGAGCAGGCCCGGGATCATGTACTGGATGTAGTCGTGCTGGCTGCCGGAGACCGCGCCGCCGAAGACGTAGACGAACAGCACGGTGAAGATGATCGGGATCAGCAGCGCGTCGAGCATCGACTCGGGGTCGGCCTTGATCCGCATCAGGTTGCGGCGGGTCAGCGCGCCGACGTGGCGCAGGTGTCCGGCCGGGCCGATCCGCGGGTCGTCCGCGTGGGCGGTGGCGGGGGCGAGGGTGGCGGCGGTCATGCCACGGGCTCCTTGTCGAGGATCGGGGCGGCGGAGGCGGACGACTTGCCGGTGATGGCGAGGAAGACCTCGTCGAGGCTGGGGAGCTTGGTGTCGATGCCCGCGATGCCGAAGCCGCGGGTGCCGAGGACGCCGACGACGGCGGTGAGCTGCTCCTCGCCGGTGAGCTGCACGGAGAGCAGCCCGGTGTCGGCGGAGAAGGTGGCGGCGACGCCGGCCTCGTGCAGGCAGCGGGCCATCTCGGGCAGCTCGGCCGGGTGCAGCGGGCGGACCTGCAGGGTCTGGCCGCCGACCTGGGTCTTGAGCTCCTCGATGCCGCCGGCGGCGATCACCCGGCCGCGGTCGATCACGGTGAGCTCGTGGGCGAGCTGCTCGGCCTCCTCCATGTACTGGGTGGTCAGCAGCACGGTGGAGCCCTCGGCGACCATCCGCTGGACCTCGTCCCAGACCTCGTTGCGGGTGCGCGGGTCGAGGCCGGTGGTGGGCTCGTCCAGGTAGAGCACCTTCGGCCGGCCGATCATCGAGGCGGCGAGGTCGAGGCGGCGGCGCATGCCGCCGGAGTAGGTCTTGGCGGGCCGCTTGGCCGCCTCGGTGAGCGAGAAGCGCTCCAGCAGCTCGGCGGCGCGGGTCCTGGACTCCTTGGCCGAGAGGTCGAGCAGCCGGCCGATCAGGTAGAGGTTCTCGTAGCCGGAGAGCAGCTCGTCCACCGAGGCGTACTGGCCGGTGAGGCCGATGGTGCGGCGCAGTTGCTTGGGCTGGCGCAGCACGTCGTAGCCGCCGACGAAGGCGGTGCCCGCGTCGGGCTTGACCAGGGTGGAGAGGATCCGGACGAGGGTGGTCTTGCCGGCGCCGTTCGGGCCGAGCAGACCGAGCACGGTGCCCTCGCGGACGGTCAGGTCGACGCCGTCGAGCGCGCGGGTGGCGCCGAAGGTCTTGACGATGCCGCGGACCTCCACGGCGTGGTTGCGGGGCCCCCGGTCGTTCGGGGCGGTGGCGATCGGTGTCATGTCCCACAGGCTGCCCGGGCCCGCTGTCGCCGCTCTGTCGTCCGGCTGTCAGCGCCGGGCGGCCCGCCGCCGGCCGCTGTCATGCCGCCGGCACGCCGCTGTCGGCGCCCGGAACGCCGACGGCGCACCCGCCGCGGGGGCGGGTG
>NZ_JBEYFP010000091.1:0-16333 GCF_040634455.1 Kitasatospora sp. NPDC007106 | reverse complement strand
GTGCGGCGGCCCGGCCGGGCCGCCGCACCGCACCCGTCCGTACACACCGCTCGGCTAGAGTCTGGCGTTCCGACAGCAACCCCGCGGAACAGCGAGGAACCGAGCCGATGGACAGGCTGCAGAACACCGTCCGCCCCTACGCCTGGGGATCGACCACCGCCATCCCCGCCCTCCTCGGCCAGCAGCCCACCGGGGAACCGCAGGCCGAGATGTGGCTCGGTGCGCACCCCGGCGACTCCTCCCGGGTGGACCGCGGCAACGGGCCGGCCACCCTCGACGCGGTGATCGCCGCCGATCCCGGGCGCGAACTCGGCGCCGCCGCCGTCGCCCGCTTCGGCCCCGCCCTGCCCTTCCTGCTCAAGGTCCTCGCCGCCGGCCGGCCGCTCTCCATCCAGGCCCACCCCACGCTGGAGCAGGCCCGCGCCGGGTACGCCGCCGAGGAGGCCGCCGGCATCCCGGTCGACGCCCCGCACCGCAACTACAAGGACGCCAACCACAAGCCGGAACTCCTCTGCGCACTGGACGAGTTCGAGGGTCTCTGCGGCTTCCGCGAGCCTGCGGAGGCGGCCGCGCTGATGGCCTCGCTCGCGGTGCCGGCGCTCGACCCGCTGATCGACGTCCTGCGCAGCAAGCCCGCCGCGGAGGCGCTCGCCGAGACTCTCGCCGCCGTCCTCTCGCTGACCGGCGAGGAGGCCGGGCGCACCGTGGCCGAGGTGGCCCGCGCCGTCGAGGCCGCCGCCGAGGGCGACCCGTCGGGCGCCATGGCCGGATACGCCTTCGCCGCCCGCGAGTTCCCCGGCGACACCGGCCTGATCGCCGCCCTGCTGCTGAACCACGTCCGGCTGCAGCCCGGCGAGGCGCTCTACCTGGGGGCCGGGGTTCCGCACGCCTACCTCCGCGGCACCGGCGTCGAGATCATGGCCAACTCCGACAACGTGCTGCGCTGCGGGCTCACCCCCAAGCACATCGACGTCCCCGAGCTGCTGCGCGTGGTCCGCTTCGAGCCCGGCGCCCCCGACGTGCTGCGGCCCGCGGCGGCCGCCGACGGCGAGCACCACTACCCGGTGCCGGTCGACGAGTTCCGGCTCTCCCGGTACACCCTGGGCGCCGAGCCCGCGGTACTGCCCGGCCCGGCCCCCCAGGTCCTGCTCTGCACCGAGGGCTCCGTCCGGCTCACCTCCGCCGACGGCGGCACGCTGGACCTCGCCCGCGGGCAGTCCGCCTTCCTGCCTGCCGACGGCACCGACACCGCCGTCGCCGGGCCGGGTGCCACCGTCTTCCGCGCCACCGTCACCCTCTGACGCCGGGTCGGCCCGGGCGGCGGGGTACGACGGCCCCGCCGCCCAGCCCGGGACCGGCAGTCCCAGGGTCAACTCTCCTCTGCCGCCGCCGATCGCCCGGTGACAGCCTCGAAGCACACCGACCGGCCGGGCCGACGCCCGGCCGACGAGAACCGAGGAGAGCACCATGCGCGCTGTCACCGTCCGCAGCTACGGCGACGCCCGGCAGGCCGAGATCACCGAAGCGCCCGTCCCCGTCCCAGGGCCGGGCGAGGTCCGGGTCCGCAACCGGGCGCTGGCCGTGCACCCCGCGGACACCGCGGTGCGCTCAGGTCTGATGGCCGGGCTGCTCGGCGCACCACCGTTCCGGCTGGGCTGGGACGTGGCCGGCACGGTCGACGCGGTGGGCGAGGGCGTCACCGCCTTCGCGGTCGGCGAGGACGTCATCGGCCTCTCGCACTGGTTCGCGACCCGTAACGGCACCCACGCCGACTACGCGGTGCTGCCCGCCGACCAGCTCGCCCCCGCCCCGGACGACGTCCCGGCCGCCACCGCCGCGGCGCTCCCGCTCAACGGGCTGACCGCACTGCAGGCCGTCGAGCGCACCGGCCTCGGCGCCGGCGCCACCCTGGTGGTCACCGGTGCGGGCGGCAACCTGGGGTACCTCACCACGCAGCTGGCGCTCGCCCGCGGGCTGCGCGTGCTCGCCGTCGCCGGCCCCCGGGACGAGGCGGAACTCACCGCGATGGGGGCGGAGTTCGTCGCCCGCGGGGAGTCGGCGGTGGACGCCCTGCGCGGCCTCGCCCCCGGTGGTGCCGACGCGGTGGTCGATGCCGCCGGCCTCTCCACACCGCTGCTGGCGGCGGTGCGCGACGGCGGGCTGTTCGTCGCCGTCCGTCCGCCGGCCGCACCCGCGGCCGAACGCGGCATCGAGGTCGCCGTCCACAACGTCCGCCCCGACGGGCCCGCGCTCGCCGGACTGGCGAAGCTGGTCGCGGACGGCCGGCTCGTCGTCCGGGTGGACTCCGTCCTCCCGCTGGAGGAGGTCGCCGCCGCGCACGCCCGGCTGGAGGCGGGCGGCACGCGGGGCGCGGTGGTGCTGACCGTGTGACCGGGCGACGCTCCGGGGCCTCAGCCCAGGACGGGGTGGGCGGCCTGGTAGGCCAGGCGTTCGTCGGCACCGTCACCGATGCGGGTGAGGAGTTCGTCCAGGGCCAGGAACTCCTCCCACCCGGGGCGGCCGCCGACCCGGCACAGCTCGGCCACCACGCGGTCCTCCAGGTCCGGGACGCGCTTGTTCTTCCAGACCTTGTCGGCCAGGCTCACCAGCAGGTCCTCGGCCCGGGTGCCGGGGGCGTCCCAGGTGGCGTGCCCGGCGGCGAACCGGGCCAGCTCCGCGGACACCCCGTGCTCCAGCAGGAGGTCCCGCCCGGCCGGTTCGTGTGCGGAGCCGGGGCCGGACAGCTCGGCGGGGTGCCGGACCTTGCCGATGTCGTGCGTGGCCGCGCCGAACAGCACGGCCCCCCGGTCGAGTTCGAGCGCCGGGCAGTGCTCCGCCACCCAGTCGAGGAGCTGCCCCGCGACCTCGTGGACGGCCCGCAGGTGGGCCACCAGCCGGGGCGGGGCGCCGAGGTCCCGCAGCAGTTCGGCGACCTCCTGTGGCAGCGGCCGCAACCGCGGTGTCCGGCAGTCGTCCAGGGCGACGGCGAGCACGTCCACGACCCCCTCGTAGGGTCTCGCCGCCCGCGACATGTCGATCTCGCGTGACCCGGGCGTTCCCGGCTGCCTCACGGCCCTGTCATCCATGATCGGTCTCACATCCGTGGCATGCCCTCGCGAGGGCGAGGCCGGGATCGGGCGGCTTGCCCGTGCCGGCCAAGTACACCAGGCTGAGCCACGAGCACGAGGACCACCGGCGAGCCCGGTTCGCGCACCGACGGGCTTCCCCGGCCGCGCCGGTCCGTACCCCGGACACCTACGGACGGAAGGCTGAGCCGTGCGGAAACTGATCTACGGGATGAACCTGACCCTGGACGGCTACATCGCCGCGGCCGGTGACGACATCGGCTGGAGCGGACCGCCGAGCAGCGAGCTGTTCCAGTGGTGGCTCGACCACGAGCAGGCGAGTGAACTGTCGCTGTACGGGCGCAAGCTGTGGGAGACCATGAGCTCCTACTGGCCGACCGGCGACCGGCAGCCCGACGCCACCCCGGCGGAGGTCGAGTTCGCCCGGAACTGGCGGGACACGCCGAAGGTGGTGTTCTCCTCGACGATCCACGAGGTCGACTGGAACACCCGCCTGGTCACCGGCGACGCGATCGCCGAGATCACCCGGCTCAAGGCCGAGGACGGCGGCCCCATGAACATCGGCGGCGCAACGCTCGCCGGGGCCGCCATGCGCGCCGGGCTGATCGACGAGTACGTGATCGCCACCCATCCGGTCCTGGTGGGCGGCGGCACACCGTTCTTCACCGCGCTGGACGGCTGGGTGAACCTGAACCTGGTGGAGACGCGGACGTTGCCCGGCGGCGTGGTCCTGACCAGGTACGAGACGAGGCGCTGAGCAGCTTCCCGCTGCCCCGGATCCGTGTCGGACATGCCGTCGCCGGCCACGGAGTCCGAGACCTTGCCTGCCCCTCAGCCCATGTCGCGGGTCATGTCGACGAAGCGCGAGTAGTGGCCCTGGAAGGCGACGGTGATGGTCGCGGTGGGGCCGTTGCGGTGCTTGGCGACGATGAGGTCGGCCTCGCCCGCGCGCGGGGACTCCTTCTCGTAGGCGTCCTCGCGGTGCAGCAGGATGACCATGTCGGCGTCCTGCTCGATGGATCCGGACTCTCGCAGGTCCGAGACCATCGGCTTCTTGTCGGTGCGCTGTTCGGGTCCACGGTTCAGCTGGCTGAGCGCGATGACCGGGAGCTCCAGCTCCTTGGCGAGCAGCTTGAGGTTTCGGGACATGTCGGAGACCTCCTGCTGACGGCTCTCGGCCCGGCGGGAGCCGCCGGACTGCATCAGCTGGAGGTAGTCGATGACGACCAGTCGGAGGTCGTTGCGCTGCTTGAGCCGGCGGCACTTGGCCCGGATCTCCATCATCGACAGGTTCGGCGAATCGTCGATGTAGAGCGGCGCGTTGGTGACGTCGGGCATCCGGCGGGCGACCCGCGTCCAGTCGTCGTCCGTCATGTTGCCCGAGCGCATGTGGTGCAGCGCCACCCGCGCCTCGGCGGACAGCAGGCGCATCGCGATCTCGTTGCGCCCCATTTCGAGCGAGAAGATGACGCTGGGCAGGTTGTTGTGGATGGAGGCGGCCCGGGCGAAGTCCAGCGCCAGGGTCGACTTGCCCATCGCGGGACGGGCCGCGATGACGATCATCTGACCCGGGTGCAGTCCGTTGGTCAGCTGGTCGAAGTCGGCGAACCCGGTGGGCACGCCGTTCATCTGGCCGGCCCGCGAGCCGATCGCCTCGATCTCGTCGAGGGCGCCCTCCATGATGTCGGCGAGCGGGGCGTAGTCCTCGTTGGTGCGCTGCTCGGTGACGGCGTAGATCTCGGCCTGCGCGGCGTTGACGATCTCGTCGACGTCGCCCTCCGCCGCGTAGCCCATGCCGGCGATCCTGGTGCCGGCCTCGACCAGGCGTCTGAGGACGGCCCGCTCGTGGACGATCTCCGCGTAGTACTCCGCGTTGGCCGCGGTCGGAACGGAGTTGACCAGGGTGTGCAGGTAGCCGGGGCCGCCCACCCGGGCGAGCTCGCCGCGCTTGGTCAGCTCGCCGGCGACGGTGATCGGGTCGGCGGGCTCGCCGCGGGCGTACAGGTCGAGGATCGCGCCGTGGATGAGCTCGTGGGCGGGCCGGTAGTAGTCGGCCGGCTTGAGCACCTCGACGACGTCGGCGATGGCGTCCTTGGAGAGCAGCATGCCGCCGAGGACGGACTGCTCGGCCGCCAGGTCCTGCGGGGGGACGCGCTCGAAGCCGTCCGCGGCGGGCATCCGCTCCTCGTCGGACCCGCCGTCCCGCCGGCCGCCGTCGCCGCGCCGGAAGCCGTCGCCGCCGCGCTGGAGGGAGCCCCGGCCGCCGCCCTGGCCGCCGCCGTCACGGCTGCGGGAGACCGGCAGGCGGTCGCTCGGCGTGCTGGGGAAGGAGCCGGGACCGAAGGCGTCGTCGGACGGCTGCCAGTCGTCCTCCGGGGGCGGGGGAACGTCGTGGTCGTCGTACTGGGGGCCGGTCACGCGTGTTCCCCGATCAGCGAATCGTGCGAGTGGAGCGGGCCTTGCCGATGACGCATCCTCCTTCATACGCCACCCGGCCGACATTTCCGCCACCGGGCCACGGGTGTCGCGCGGGGCGGCCCCGGCCGGGCCCGGAACGGGCACGGGGCAGGGGCGGGTCGGCGCCCCACGCTACGGCGCCGGGGGCTGTTCGGCCAAGACGGTTATCCACAGGGGGTGTGGACGACGGGTCGCCACCTGTGGAGAAGTGCCCGAAACCTGTGCACAACCCTGTGGACAGGTCTGTGGATAACCACACCATCCTCTACCGTCAACCGTTTGACCTGCGATTACTTCCTCGATCGGCTGTGCATGAGAAAAAGTTCACACGGCCGCCCGTTCACCCGACGGGCCGTGGACATCCCGTTCCGTGGTCCCTCGATCAAGATTTCGAGTAAGTGATGCAGATCCTATTCACCACTTACCTGTGGATGAGTAGTCTGGCTCACATGACCTCCCCGACCGCCCGTCGCAGCCACGACCGCGAGATCCTCGCGCTCGCCGTGCCGGCCTTCGGCGCCCTGGTCGCCGAGCCGCTCTTCCTGATGGCCGACTCGGCGATCGTCGGCCACCTCGGCACCGCCCAGCTGGCCGGGCTCGGCACCGCCTCCGCCGTGCTCACCACCGTCATCGGCGTCTTCGTCTTCCTCGCCTACGCCACCACCGCCGCGGTCGCCCGCAGGATCGGCGCCGGCGACCGGCGGGCCGCCGTCCAGCAGGGCGTGGACGGCATCTGGCTGGCCCTGCTCCTCTCCGCCGGGCTCGTCCTGCTGACCGTGGCGCTGGCCCCGCAGGCGACCGCCCTGCTGGGCGCCTCCCCCACCGCGGCCCCGCACGCCGTCACCTACCTGCGGATCAGCGCCCTCGGCATCCCCGCCATGCTGGTCGTGCTGGCGGCCACCGGCGTGCTGCGCGGCCTGCAGGACACCCGCACCCCGCTGCTGGTCGCGGTGGCCGGCTTCGCGGCGAACGCCGTGCTCAACCTCGGCCTGGTGTACGGGGCCGGCCTCGGCGTGGCCGGCTCCGCCTGGGGCACCGTGCTGGCCCAGAACGCGATGGCCGCCGCCTACCTGGTCGTGGTGGTGCGCGGCGCCCGGCGGGAGGGCGCCGGCCTGCGGCCGGACGCCGCCGGGATCCGGGCCTGCGCCCGGGCCGGCGGGCCGCTGCTGGTCCGCACCCTCAGCCTGCGGGCCGTGCTGCTGATCGCCACCGCGGTGGCCGCCACCCTGGGCGACGCCGAGATCGCCGCCCACCAGATCACCATGACCATCTGGTCCTTCGTGGCCTTCGCCCTGGACGCCGTGGCGATCGCCGGGCAGGCGATCGTCGGCCGGTACCTGGGCGCCGGCGACGTGGCGGGCACCCGCGCGGCGACGCGGCGGATGGTCGAGTGGGGCATCGGCGCGGGCCTGCTGCTCGGCCTGCTGATCGTGCTGGCCCGTCCGCTGTACGTACCGCTGTTCACCGCCGACCCGGCGGTGCGGGCGGAGCTGGGCACCGCGCTGCTGCTGGCCGCGCTCACCCAGCCGGTGGGCGGTGTGGTGTTCGTCCTGGACGGGGTGCTGATGGGCGCCGGCGACGGCGGCTATCTGGCGGCGGCGATGCTGGCGACCCTGGTGGTCTTCGCCCCGGCCGCGCTCGCGGTGCCGGGCCTCGGCGGCGGGCTGGCCGCGCTCTGGTGGGCGATGAACCTCTTCATGCTCACCCGGGCGTTCTTCCTGGTGCTCCGGGTGCGCACCGGGCGCTGGCTGGTGACCGGCGCCGTCCGCGCCTGAGCCGCACCTGAGCCGCACCTGAGCCGCACCCGTCCCCTCCGGGGCCGGGCCCGGACGGGACGGCGGAACGACCGAGGGCCGGCCTCCCCCTGCGGGGAGACCGGCCCTCGAACTGCTACGGGAGCGCTCAGGCGGCCACGACGTTGACGTCGAGGTTGGCCTGCACGTCGGAGTGCAGCTTGACCGAGACCTTGTGGGTGCCCAGGGTCTTGATCGGGGAGGCGATCGCGACGGCGCGCTTGTCCACCGCCGGGCCGTCGGCGGCCTTGATGGCGTCGACGACGTCGGCCTGGGTCACCGAGCCGAACAGGCGGCCGGCGTCGCCCGAGCGGACGGCGAGCTTGACCTGCAGGCCCTCGAGCTTGGCCTTGACCTCGTTGGCCGCCTCGAGGGTCTGGATCTCGTGGATCTTGCGGGCGCGACGGATCGCGTCGACGTCCTTCTGGCCGCCCTTGGTCCAGCGGATGGCGAAGCCGCGCGGGACCAGGAAGTTGCGGGCGTAGCCGTCCTTGACCTCGACGACCTCGCCGGCGCTGCCGAGGCCGGGGACCTCGTGAGTGAGGATGATCTTCATTGTTCGGTCACCCTCTCTTAGCGCGTGGTGGAGGTGTAGGGCAGCAGCGCCATCTCACGGCTGTTCTTCACGGCCGTGGCGACGTCACGCTGGTGCTGGGTGCAGTTGCCGGTGACCCGGCGGGCACGGATCTTGCCGCGGTCGGAGATGAACTTCCGCAGCAGGTTCGTGTCCTTGTAGTCAACGTAGTTGACCTTGTCCTT
Source organism: Kitasatospora sp. NPDC007106 (assembly GCF_040634455.1). Taxonomy (NCBI): domain Bacteria; kingdom Bacillati; phylum Actinomycetota; class Actinomycetes; order Kitasatosporales; family Streptomycetaceae; genus Kitasatospora; species Kitasatospora sp. NPDC007106. The sequence continues at coordinate 8,238 of NZ_JBEYFP010000091.1, read as the reverse complement.
GCAGAAGACGCAAACCTTCTTCTTCGGCTTGCGAGCAGGCGGCTTCGCCATCATGTGCTCCATTGGGGATGGACGGTCCGGACGCGCGAGGCGGCGCGGACCGCACGAAATCTCTCAGCATGCCAGGGCCCGGCCCAGGGGCCGTGCCCGGCGTGCACCGCTAGAACGGGGGCTCTTCCGAGTAGCCGCCGCCGGAGTTGCCACCCCAGCCGCCGCCGCCCTGGTTGCCACCGGAGGGCGCGGAGGACGCCCACGGGTCGTCGGACGGGCCGGACTGGCCGCCGGAGTTGCCACCCCAGCCGCCGCCGCCACCGCCCTGCTGGCCGCCCCAGCCGCCGCCGGACGGAGCCCCGCCCTGCTGGCCGCCGAAGCCGCCGCCACCGCCGGGGCCGCCGGACCGGTTGGCCCGGGTGACCTTGGCGGTCGCCGACCGCAGGCTCGGGCCGACCTCGTCGACCTCCACCTCGAAGACCGTCCGCTTCTCGCCTTCCTTGGTGTCGTAAGACCGCTGGCGCAGCCGGCCCTGCACGATGACGCGCATGCCCTTCTGCAGCGACTCGGCGACGTTCTCCGCCGGCTGCCGCCAGACGTTGCACGTGAGGAAGAGGCTCTCGCCGTCCTTCCACTCGTTGGTCTGGCGGTCGAAGGTGCGCGGGGTGGACGCGATACGGAACTTCGCGACCGCGGCACCCGACGGGGTGAAGCGCAGCTCGGGGTCGTCGACGAGATTGCCGACGAGGGTGATGACGGTCTCGCCTGCCATGGTGGTGATGACCTCTCGGAAAAAGGAGTTCTGCGGTGCTCGCTCGGTGTTTCACGTGAAACACCGGGCGTGAGTCACCTGACGCCGGAGGCGTCAGAGGTGGCTCAGTGGGTGTCCGGGCGCAGGACCTTGGTCCGCAGAACCGACTCGCTCAGGCTGAGCTGGCGGTCGAGCTCCTTGACGACCTCAGGCGTGGCCTTCAGGTCGATGACCGAGTAGATGCCCTCGGACTGCTTGTTGATCTCGTAGGCCAGACGACGACGGCCCCAGGTGTCGATCTTCTCGACCTTGCCGCCACCGGTGCGGACAACGTTGAGGAAGTTCTCGATCAGGGGGGAGACAGCGCGCTCCTCGACCGACGGGTCGAGGATCACCATCACCTCGTAGTGACGCATGGGTAACCCACCTCCTTTGGACTCAACGGCCACGGTCTCTCCGTGGCAGGAGGGTTGTGCAGCGTCGCACCGGTGCGGTGTCGACTCCGGCCACCGTAGTGGCGGGGTCTGACAACCGGTCCCGGCGAAGGGCACACGGGGGCACACCTACACCAGTGCAGACCGCACAGCCTACCGGGCCGGAGGGTCCGACCCAAAACGCATAGGGGTTGTGATCCTGGGCATACCGGCCGCAATCTGGACGGAACGGCACGCTGTCCGGTCCGTGCCGCCGACGGGCACCGCCCCGTCCCGCCCGTAGTCCACCCGGGAGGTGGGTCCCATGGCTCAGACCGTCCGCCGGTTTCCGGCCCTCACCCTCAACACCGACGGCCACACGCACCCGCGCGAGAACGCGTTCGTCGCGGTGGCCGCCGTCTTCGGCCTGCTGGCCTTCGTCAGCGCGTTCTTCGACAACCTGCACATCATGAGCTCGTGGACCGGCCTGGTCGGCATCGTGGCCGGCCTGTGGGGCCAGTTCATCTCGGTCACCACGGCCGAGCGCTTCGCCCTGGTGATCTCCACCGGCCTGGCCGGTGTGGGCCTCTACCTCGGCCTCGCGCACGGCGGCTTCTTCGGGGGCTTGTGGTGACCCGCGCGCGCCGGTCCGCCGCGTGACCTCCGGTGCCCTCCTCGCGTACTCGCCCGTGCTCGGGTATCAGGTACGCGGAGAGGGCACCGGCATGTCCGGCCAGCCCCGGCAGAAACGGACCATTCGGGCGATAGGGTCGCCGTGACCTCACCCTGGACCGCCCGACCGAGGAGGAGCATCCCAGCATGAGCCTGCGCCTGAGGACGATCAGCCGCGAGGAACACCTCGCCTTCATCCAGTCCCGTCCCTCCGCCAGTCACATGCAGGTGCCCGCCTGGGCGGACGTGAAGGCGGAGTGGCGCTCGGAGAGCCTCGGCTGGTTCGACGAGTCGGGCGTGCAGGTCGGTGCGGGCCTGGTGCTGTACCGGCAGCTCCCCAAGGTGAAGCGCTACCTGGCCTACCTGCCGGAGGGCCCGGTGATCGACTGGTTCGACCGGGACCTCGACGGCTGGCTGCAGCCGATGCTGGCGCACCTCAAGGACCGGGGCGCGTTCTCGGTGAAGATGGGCCCGCCGGTGGTCGTCCGCCGCTGGGACGCCACCACCCTCAAGGCCGCCATCGCCAGCGGACAGGCCAAGCGGCTGCGCGACGTCGAGCCGGACTGGTACGAGCCGCGCGCCTTCGAGGTCGCCGACCGGCTCCGCAAGGCCGGCTGGCTGCAGGGCGAGGACGGCGGCGCGGGCTTCGGCGACGTCCAGCCCCGCTACGTCTTCCAGGTGCCGCTCGCCGACCGCTCGCTCGACGACGTCCAGCGCGGCTTCAACCAGCTGTGGCGGCGCAACATCAAGAAGGCCGAGAAGAGCGGCGTCGAGGTCGTCCAGGGCGGCTTCGACGACCTGGAGGTCTTCCACCGCCTCTACGTGGTCACCGCCGCGCGGGACCGCTTCACCCCCCGGCCGCTGGCCTACTTCCAGCGGATGTGGAAGTCGCTCGCCGCCGAGGACCCGAACCGGATGCGGCTCTACATCGCCTACCACGAGGGCGAACCGCTGGCCGCGACCACCATGCTCGCCGTCGGCGAGCACGTCTGGTACTCCTACGGCGCCTCCGCCGACCACAAGCGCGAGGTCAAGCCGTCGAACGCGATCCAGTGGCGGATGATGCGCGACGCCTACGCGCTGGGCGCCACCCTCTACGACCTGCGCGGGATCAGCGACACCCTCCAGGAGGACGACCACCTCTTCGGGCTGATCCAGTTCAAGCTCGGCACCGGCGGCCAGGCCGCCGAGTACCTCGGCGAGTGGGACTTCCCGCTGAACAAGCTGCTGCACAAGGCGCTCGACCTCTACATGTCGCGCCGCTGAGACGCCCTCACCACATCCTCGGGGAGTGACGATGACCCTGTCGCTGTACGTGGACACCGCCCGCTGGCGGGCGCACCAGCAGGCGGTGCTGGCGGAGTACCCCGGCCTGGTGCCGGTGGCCAAGGGCAACGGCTACGGACTGGGCAACGCCCGGCTCGCCGAGGAGGCGGCGCTGCTCGGCACCGGGATGCTGGCGGTCGGCACCGCCCAGGAGGCCGCCGACGTGTCCTTCCCCGGGGACCTGCTGGTGCTCACCCCGTACCGGCCGGGCGAGGACGCGCCCGCGGTGCCGCCCGGGACGATCCGCACGGTCGCCCACCTCGACGCCCTGCGGGCGCTGCCGGCCGGCGCCCGGGTGGTGGTGGAGTGCATGACCAGCATGAGACGCCACGGCATCGCCCGCGCCGACCTGGCCAAGCTGCCCACCGACGGCCCGGTGGTGGAGGGCTTCGCGCTGCACCTGCCGCTGGACCGGCCGGACGGCTCGGACCCGGCCGGCGAGGTGGCCGACTGGATGGAGGCGATCGCCGCGGCGGGCCCGGCGCCGGGCACGGTCTACCTGAGCCACCTGGCCGCCGCCGACGTGGCGCGCCTGGGCTCCCGGTACCCGGACACCGCCTTCCGCTCCCGGATCGGCACCCGGCTCTGGCTCGGCGACGTCGCCGCGCTGCACGCCGCCGCCACCGTGCTGGACGTGACCGCGGTGGCCAGGGGCGAGCGCTACGGCTACCGCCAGCACAAGGCGCCCTCCGACGGCCACCTGCTGGTGGTCACCGGCGGCACCGCGCACGGCGTCGGCATGGAGGCCCCCAAGTACCTGCACGGCGTGCTGCCCCGCGCCAAGGGCCTGGCCCGGGCCGGGCTGGCCGCCGTCAACCGCACCCTCTCCCCGTACGCCTGGGGCGGCCGCCAGCTGTGGTTCGCCGAGCCGCCGCACATGCAGGTGTCGATCCTCTTCCTGCCGGGCGCCACCAAGCCCCCGGTGATCGGCGACGAACTCCCGCTCACCGTCCGCCACACCACCACCCACTTCGACCGGGTGGTCGACCACCGGGAGACCTTGCTGGGCGCCGCCTAGGCGCCGGGCGCGTCCCGGTCGGGGGCCGCGCCGTCGGCGGGCACCGGGGCGGCCTCGTCGGGCGCGCTCCAGGTCCAGTCGTACTGCGGCGCGTACTCCGCGTAGGTCGCCTCCTCGCGCAGCCGGCGGGCGGCGCCGAGCACGAAGACGTCCGGGGCGCCGTCCAGCACACCGCCGGAGGGGTCGTCGCTGCCGTCCCAGCGGACGGGGTCGTGCTCCGGGTGCAGCATGTCGCGGACGACCATCGCGCAGAGGTAGAGCGTGCCGAGCAGGTGCAGGGCGATCGCCAGGTGGTACCAGTCCTGGCCGATGCCGTGCTGCTTGGAGTCGCCGGTGTAGGCGAGGTACGACCAGACGCCGAGGAAGTACAGCACCTCGCAGGTCTGCCAGATCAGGAAGTCCCGCCAGCGCGGCCGGGCGAGGGCGGCGAGCGGGATCAGCCACAGCACGTACTGCGGCGAGTAGACCTTGTTGGTGAGCACGAACGCGGCGACCACCAGCAGGGCGAGCTGGGCGAAGCGGGGGCGGCGCGGCGCGGAGAGCGCCAGCCAGCCGACGGCCAGGCAGCACAGCACCAGCAGCACCGAGATCCAGGTGTTGAGGGTGGGCAGCTGCTGGTTGCGGTCCTGCATGAGGATCAGCCAGAACGAGCCGAAGTCCTCCTTGCGGACCTGGCTGAAGGTGTAGAAGGTCGCCCAGCCCTTGAAATTGGCGATCATGATGGGCAGGTTGACGACCAGCCAGGCCGCGACCGCGCCGCCGAGCGCCCGGCCGAAGTCGCGCCACTTCCCGGCGCGCCAGCACAGCACCAGCAGCGGCCCGAGCAGCAGCACGGGGTAGAGCTTGGCCGCGGTGGCCAGTCCGATGAGGACACCGGCCGCGACCGGCCGGGAGCCCGCCCAGTACGCCATGGCGACGGCGGCCAGCGCCACCGCGAGCATGTCCCAGTTGATGGTGGAGTCCAGGGCCAGGCAGGGCGCGACGGCGAACAGCAGCGCGTCCCACGGGCGCCGGCGGTGGGTGCGGGTGAGCGCCACCACGACGACCACCGCGCAGACCATCAGCATGCCCGCGTTGACCATCCAGAACCACTGTTCGCGCCCCTGCAGCTCGCCGCCGGTCGGCGTCAGCCAGGCCGCGACCTGCATGAACAGACCGGTCAGGACGGGGTACTCCAGGTACTGCATGTCCTGGGTCGGGAAGGGCAGCGGGTCCAGGTACGGGTGGCGCCCGCTGTCGAAGCCGCGACCGGAGAACAGGTGCGGGATGTCGCTGTAGCAGGCGTGGGTGTACTGGGTGGTCGCGCCGTGGAACCAGCCGCCGTCGTAGCACGGCACCTTCTGCACCAGGCCGAGCACGTAGGTGGCGATGACGACCAGGGCGAGGAAGCGGGCCGGGGTCCACCAGGAGACGCCGAGCAGCGCGCGGCGTCCGGGCGGGCCGCCGAACACCTCGCTGCCGGCCGCCGCGACCGGGTCCTCGTCGGCCGGCACGACGACGGTGTTGGGCAGCGGACCGGCCGCCGGTGCGGGCGCGGGCCCGGCGGTCTCGTGGGTGCTGGACGTCATGGCGGACATACTGCCGCACCACCGCCCGCACGACGAGGAGACCCCGGCAAAGACACCGGCGCCGGCCCGCCCCCTGGGGGGTGGACCGGCGCCGGTGCTCCGTCACTGTCCTGTCAGCGCGCCTCCGCCGCCGCCTCCTCCGCCGCCACCGCCCTGGGTGGAGGTGTCGGTCGGGCTCGGCGAGGGCTTGCCGGTCCGGGTCGGGCCCGTCCTGGTCGGGCAGATGAGGAAGCAGCTCTCCGTCGCGGTCGGCGACGGGCTGCCGGTCGGCCCGGTGGTCGGGCTCGGCGTGGTCGACGGGCTCCCCGACGGGGAGGCCGAGGCCGAGGCCGAGGCGGAGGCCGAGGGCGACGCGGTCGACGGGGCGCCCGAGGCGTCCACCTTCACACCGGCCTCGCCCGGGTCCGGGAAGTTGCGCGGGTTGCCCGGGCCGATGACCTTCATGTAACGGGTGAAGACGTCGGTCGGGAAGTCACCACCGTGGATCTCGGTCTTGCCGGCGGTGCCGTCGAGCGAGAGCAGACCGGGCTTGCCAGGCTCCTCGCGCCACATGCCGACCGAGGTCACCAGGCTGTTGGTGTAGCCGACCCACCAGGCCGAGGTGCCGGAGTCGGTGGTGCCGGTCTTGCCCGCCACCGGGAAGCCCAGCTCGTTGGTCTTCTTGCCGGTGCCGTTCTTGGCCACGTTCTCCAGCACGTCGGTGATGTTGTCGGCGACGGCCGGGTCGAGCACCTTCTTCGCGGGCGGCTTGGTGAACATCGGAAGGTCGACGCCGTCCTTGGACACCCGCCTCACCGAGTACGGGTCGGTCTGCTGGCCGTGGGCCGCGAACACCGAGTAGGCCGAGGCCATGCGGATCGCGCTCGGCGTCGAGGTGCCCAGCGGGAAGGTGATGGTGCTGGACGGCGCCAGGCTGCCCTGGCGCAGGCCCATCTTCAGCACCATGGCCTCGACGTTCTTGCCGCCGACGTCCTGGTTGAGCTGGACGAAGGGCACGTTGTAGGAGTTCTTCATGGCCTCCTTCAGCGTCACGTACCCCGGGGCGGAGGTGCTGTCGTTGCGCTGGCGGTAGGGCTGGCCGTTGTCGCCGATGACGGGGCTGCCGTCCGGCTTGAAGATCTCGGTCAGGTTGTTGGCCATGTACCGGCTGTCGGTGCTGATCTTGGTCGGATGTCCCTCGTCGTCCGTCTTGGTCAGCACGCCGGTCTGCATGGCGGTGGCCAGGACGAAGGGCTTGAAGGTCGAGCCGACCGGGATGCCGGGGGCGTCGGCGTTGTTGGTGTAGTGGCCGTTCTCGATGCCGTCGCCGCCGTAGATGGCCACGATGGCACCGTCGTTGGGCACCACCGAGGCCGCACCCATCTGCACGAACTTGTCCTTGTCGTGCTTGTCCGGGTGGAGGTTGTCCTTCTGGAAGCCGTCCACGGCGGCCTTCAGCGCGTCGACCTTGGTCTTCTCGAAGGTGGTGTAGATCTTGTAGCCGCCGTGCTGGAGATCGTTCTCGTTGATGGTCGGGTCCTTGGCCATCAGGTACTTGTTGGCCGTCTCCACCAGGTAGTTGATCTCACCCTTCATGTTCGACTGGGCCTTGGGCTTGATCGGCTCCGGGAAGGCCTTCCCGCACTTGTCGACGTCCGCCTGGGTGGCCAGGTTGGCGACGACCATGCGCTTGAGGACGTACTCCCAGCGCTCCTGCATGCGCTTGTGGTTCTCGGGGGTCAGCGACGGGTCGTAGAGGCCCGCGCCCTTGAGCAGGCCGGCCAGCATGGCGCCCTGGCAGATGTCGATCTGCGAGGCGTCCTTGCCGTAGTAGGCCTGGGCCGCGGCCTGGACCCCGATGGAGTTGCGGCCGTACCAGCTGGTGTTGAGGTAGCCCTTGAGGACCTCGTCCTTCTGGTCGGCGATCTTGAGCGTGATGAACAGCTCCTTGACCTTGCGGGTCACGGTCTGGTCCTTGCTCAGGTAGTAGTTCTTGACGTACTGCTGGGTGATCGTCGAGCCGCCCTGGGTCTCGCCGCCGGAGGCCATCTTGTAGACGGCGCGGGCGATGCCCTTGGGGTCGATGCCGCTGTCGGTGCGGAAGGTCTCGTTCTCGGCCGCGATCGTGGTGTCCTGCGCCGCCCGGCTGATGTCGGCCAGCGGGACGACCTGGCGGCTGGTGGTGCCGCCCGTGCGGGTCATCTCACTGCCGTCGGCCCAGAAGTAGATGTTGTTCTGCTCGTCGAACTCCTTGTTCGCGTCCGGGACGGGGGTCAGCGCGAAGGCGACGCCGACGGCCGCGACGGTGCCGCCGAAGAAGACGAGGAAGAGCGTGAGGATCTGCTTCCACGAGGGGATCCAGCGGCGGAAGCCGCTCCTGCCCCAGCGCGGGTAGTCGACGAAGCGCTTCTTGGGCGGCGCGCCGGCCGGCGGGCCCCCGCGCCGGCGATCGGAATAGCACACCTCAGTACACCAGTCACCCCAAGACATAAAGCGTATTCCGTCTTCTTCTTGAAAAAA
>NZ_JBEYFP010000090.1:0-16560 GCF_040634455.1 Kitasatospora sp. NPDC007106 | reverse complement strand
TCTTAACACCCACACGACGCAAAACGAGATAAGTGTTGTGGTGACGGTTGTACTGCCGTGTGCCCTCCCGATCGGCCGGCATCCGGCCGAGCCGCACCGGGTAGGGCGGGGTCTGTGCGAAGACGCCCGCGACCGGGCCGTCCGGCGCGGCCCGCCAGTGGCCGAACACCGGTTCACCGTCGCCGAAGGCGTGCCGGCCGCGCTTGGCGATCCGGTCCAGCAGGGTGAGCAGCACGGTGTTGTCGGCCGGGTGGGCGGCGAGGAAGGCGCCGGCTTCGGCACGGAGGGCGGCGGGGTCGTTCGTGAGGGTCCAGGTCATGCCCCATCCTGGCGCCGCCCGCGACCCGTGCGCATTCGAATTAGCCGAGGCGCTCCGCGAGTTCGGCGGCGTCGGCGGTGGGGGCGTCGCAGCTGAAGTGCCGGCAGACGTAGGCGGCGGGACGGCCGGCGAGCAGCGGGCGGTCGGCCAGCAGCGGGACCTCCTTGCTGCCCGCCTCGCCCACCGCGACGACCGCGCCGGGGGCGGTGGAGAGCAGTGCGGTGCGGTGCAGTTCGGCGGTGGCGGGGTCGCCGGCCGGTCCGACCACGGCGACCTCGCGCGGGCCGTCGAGCAGGGCCTCGGCGACGGCGAGCCCCCAGCCGATGAACCGGGGGGCCCGGGTGCCGAGCGCGCCGACCACGCCGAGTGCCCGCTCGGCGGCGGTGCGGTGGCGCTCGGAGCCGGTGTAGGCGGCGTAGCCGAGCAGTGCGCCGGCGGCGGCCGTCCAGCCGGAGGGGGTGGCGTTGTCGGTCGGGTCCTGCGGACGCCGGATCAGCTCCTCGGCGTCGTCGGCGGTGTCGTAGAGGGCGCCGGAGGCGGCGTCGGTGAAGTGGGCGAGGACGGTGTCGAGGAGCCCGCCGGCGAGGTCGAGCCACTCGGCCTCGCCGGTGACGGCGTACAGGGCGAGGAAGCCCTCGGCGGTGTCGGCGTAGTCCTCCAGGACGCCGGCGTTGGCGCCGGCCCGGCCGTCGCGGGAGGTGCGCAGCAGCCGGCCGTCGGCGGTGAGGTGGACGGCGAGCAGCAGGTCGGCGGCGCGTTCGGCGGCCTCGACGAGGTCGGGGCGCTCCAGCAGGGCGCCGGTCTCGGCGAGCGCGGCGATCGCGAGGCCGTTCCAGGCGGCGACGACCTTGTCGTCGCGGGCGGGGGCGGGCCGCTCGGCGCGGGCCTCGAAGAGACGGGTGCGGATCCGCTCGTACGTCTCGGGGTCTTCGGGGTCGGTGAGCAGCTGGAGGACGGAGCTGCCGTGCTCGAAGGTGCCGGTGACCTCGAAGATCCCGGTGGCGAGGGCGGCGTCCTCGGGGCCGAGGGCGGCGGTGAGCTGCTCCGGGGTCCAGGCGTAGTAGGCGCCCTCGGCGGGCTTGCCGGTGACCGGGTCGGGCGAGTCGGCGTCCAGGGCGGAGGCGAAGCCGCCCTCGGGGGTGCGCAGTTCGCGGAGCAGGAAGTCGGCGGTGTCCAGTGCGGTGCGGCGGGCGCGGGCGTCACCGGTGGCGCGCCACAGGTGGAGGTAGGTGCGCAGCAGCAGGGCGTTGTCGTACAGCATCTTCTCGAAGTGCGGCACGACCCAGTCGGCGTCCACGGAGTAGCGGGCGAAGCCGCCGCCGAGCTGGTCGTACAGGCCGCCGCGGGACATCGCGTCGCAGGTGCGCGCGGCCATCTCCAGGGCGGCGGCGGAGCCGGTGCGGGCGTGGTGGCGCAGCAGCCACTCGACGGTCATGGACGGCGGGAACTTGGGGGCGCCGCCGAAGCCGCCGCGGCGTTCGTCGAAGCCGCGGCCGAGTTCGAGCAGGGCGGCGTGCAGTTCAGCCTCGCCGGGGGCGGGCAGCACGCCGGCGCCGGCGCCGTAGACCCGGGCGCGCTCCTGCAGCTCGGCGCGGATCCGGCCGGCGACCTCGCCGACCTCCTCGCGGCGGTCGCGCCAGGCGGCGGTGACGCCCTCCAGGACCTGCCGGAAGCCGGGCATGCCGTGCCGGGGCTCGGGCGGGAAGTAGGTGCCGAAGTAGAACGGCTCCTTGTCCGGCGTGAGGAAGACCGTCATGGGCCAGCCGCCCTGGCCGGTGGCGGCCTGGACGGCCTCCATGTAGACGGCGTCGACGTCGGGCCGCTCCTCGCGGTCGACCTTGACGGCCACGAAGTGCTCGTTGGCGTAGGCGGCGATCGCCTCGTCCTCGAAGGACTCGTGCGCCATCACGTGGCACCAGTGGCAGGCCGCGTACCCGACGGACAGCAGGACGGGCACCCCGCGTCGCTCCGCCTCGGCGAAGGCCTCGGGCCCCCAGGGCCACCAGTCGACCGGGTTGTCGGCGTGCTGGAGCAGGTACGGCGAGGTCGCGTCGGCGAGACGGTTCGGCATGGGCCCATCCTTGCGCATCCCCGCGCGGGTGACACACTGCCGCGTCGTGGAGCGACAACTGATCGGCAGCAGTGGCTGGTACGGCGTGCGGTGCGTGTTCCGGTGGACGGGCCGCGGTACCTACGAGGAGCGGATCACCCTCTGGCGGGCGGCCTCGGCGGACGGGGCGATCGCCCTGGCCGAGGCGGAGGCGGCCGGGTACGCCGAGGACACCGGTGTCGAGTACACCGGGCTCGCGCAGTGCTACGAGGCGGTGGACGTCCCCGGGCCGGGCGCGGAGGTGTTCTCGCTGCTGCGGGACAGCCCGCTGGAGCCCGACGCCTACCTCGACCGGTACTTCGACGACGGCGGCGAGCGGCAGCTCCCGGTGTGACTACTCCTCGGTGGTCTCCGGCTCCTCGACGAAGTCGATCTTCTTGAAGCGGCTGTTCATGGACTTCAGCAGGAACCAGGTGGCGATGCCGAGGGCCGCGAAGACGACGAAGCCGAGCAGGCCCGGGGTGACCTTGTTCTGGTCGAGGGCGAGGTCCGCGGCGAGGTGGGTGAGGTTCACGGGGGTGCTCATCTCTCCATGGTGGCCCGGCCCTACACGGGCCGGGCCACCGGGGTGGTGCAGGGGGTTCGCGCTACTTGCGCAGGCCCGCGAACAGGTCGTTCTCGGGCAGGTCGGTGTCGACGTGCGAGCGGGCGAGCTCGTAGTCCTCGGTGGGCCACACCTCGCGCTGGATGTCCAGCGGGACGCGGAACCAGGGGCCGTCGGGGTCGATCTGGGTGGCGTGCGCGATCAGCGCCTTGTCGCGGATCTCGAAGTAGTCGTCGCAGACCACGCGGGTGGTGATCTCGCGCTCCTTGCGGCCGCTCTTCTCCCAGCCGGCGATCCACTCGCCGTACGGGGAGTCGTGCCCGTTGTCGGTGAGGTAGGCGTGCAGGGCGCGGATCCGGCCCATCGGGAAGCCGTGGTTGTAGTACAGCTTCTGCGGCTGCCAGGGCTCGCCGGCCTCCGGGTAGGCGTCCGGGTCGCCGGCGGCGTCGAAGGCCACCATGGTGATCTTGTGGGTCATGATGTGGTCGGGGTGCGGGTACCCGCCGTTCTCGTCGTACGTGGTGATCACGTGCGGGCGGAACTCGCGGATCAGCCGCACCAGGGTGCCGGCCGCCGCGTCCACGTCCTCCAGGGCGAAGCAGCCCTCGGGGAGCGGCGGCAGCGGGTCGCCCTCGGGCAGCCCGGAGTCGACGTAGCCCAGCCAGGCCTGCTGCACGCCGAGGATCTCCCGGGCGGCGTCCATCTCCTTGCGGCGCACCTCGTGGATGTTCTCCTCGACCCAGGCGTCGCCCTGCAGCTTGGGGTTGAGGATCGACCCCCGCTCGCCACCCGTGCAGGTGGCCACCAGCACGTCCACCCCCTGGGCGACGTACATCGCCGTGGTGGCGGCGCCCTTGCTGGACTCGTCGTCCGGGTGCGCGTGCACCGCCATCAGTCGCAACTGCTCGCTCAACGCCTGGTTCCCTTCCAGGTATGTCCGGTTCGTCGGGTCGGCTCCCCCGCCGCCTCCGGCGCGGACGTGCCCCTTCTATAGTGACGGACTGAGGAGCCGCTCCATTCCCTCCCCAGCCCGAGCGCGCCTCGTCGAAAGGACCGAGCCGGCCATGGACTCCAGCCGTACGACCACCGCCCTGCCGGAGGGCCGCTACAGCCGCCGCTCCGACGCCGAGGCGGACCGTCGGCTGCGGATCGCCGCGGTGGTCTGCGGTGTGCTGTTCCTGGGCGTGGTGGCCTGGCTGGGCGGCTCGTACATCTTGCGCGAGAGCGTGATGAACGGCAGTGTGCCGGCCTTCGAGGCGGTCTCCGACCACGAGATGCAGCTGCAGCTGTCGGTCCGCAAGGAGGCGGGCACCGCGGGTGTCTGCACGGTACGCTCGATGGCGGCGGACAAGGCCGTGGTGGGCCAGTACGACTTCCCGGTGCCGGCCGAGGGCAGCACCTGGTCGCAGGTGGTGACGTTGCGCACCACCGCCCGCGGGGTGACCGCGGAGCTGCTGGGCTGCACGCCCCGCCGCTGATCCGCCACCCGTCCGGGGGAGCCGTCCGGGCGGAATTCCCCTTTGCACATCGCACCCTCCCCGGCGCATATTCGAGCGTACGGGCGGGCATCCGTACGGAGTGCCGCGGCAGCCGGCCGTGGCCGTGCCCGCGAGCTCCCCTCCCGCCGGGAGGCGGAAATTGTTAGGCTCGTGGTTTCGCCCCTTCCGAGCCCCAGCGCCCGGGAGCGGGCGTTGCTTTGTAGTTACGACAGAACCTGCTGACGAACAACCCTCAGCACAGCCCAGTACCGACGAGGAGCACCCGTGACCCAGACCAGCGATGACGTGACCTGGCTCACTCAGTCCGGCTACGACCAGCTCAAGGCCGAGCTGGAGCACCTGACCGGCCCCTGGCGCATCGAGATCGCCCAGAAGATCGAGGCGGCGCGCGAGGAGGGTGACCTCAAGGAGAACGCCGGCTACCACGCGGCCAAGGAGGAGCAGGGCAAGTACGAGGCCCGGATCCGCCAGCTCACCCAGCTGCTGGAGCGCGCCAAGGTGGGCGAGGCCCCGGCCGACTCCGGTGTCGTCGCCCCGGGCATGGTCGTGACCGTCGCCTTCGACGGCGACGAGGACGACACCATGCGCTTCCTGCTCGGCTCGCGCGAGGTCGCCGGCGACGACCTGGACATCTACTCGCCGCAGTCGCCGCTCGGCCGCGCCATCAACGGCAAGAAGGTCGGCGAGGACGCCACCTACGAGCTGCCGAACGGCAAGCGGGCCAGCGTGACGATCATCGAGGCCAAGCCGCACGCCGGCTGAGTCCGCGCACACCCCGAGGGGCGGCCCCGGCGCTGAGCCGGGGCCGCCCCTCGTGCTGCACCTGCCGCCGGTCAGCCGGCCGCGGAGCGGTACTTGCGGACCGACAGCCAGGAGAACAGCGCCGTGATCACCAGCGACCAGACGATCGACACCGGCACCGCGTGCTGCATCGGCCAGGCGTCGTCGACCGGGCCGACCTGGTTGCCGAACAGGTCGCGGCAGGCCTGGACGGTCGCCGAGAACGGGTTCCAGTAGGCGATCGGCTGCAGCCAGCCCGGCATCGAGCTGATCGGCACGAAGGCGTTGGAGACGAAGGTCAGCGGGAAGAGCCAGATCAGGCCGGCCGAGGTGGCCGCCTCCGGGCTGCGCACGGACAGGCCGATCAGCGCACCGATCCAGGAGAAGGCGTAGCCGAGCAGGAGCAGCAGCCCGAAGGCCGCCATCGCCTTCCAGAAGCCCTCGTGGATGCGCCAGCCGACCAGCAGGGCGACCAGGGCGAGCACCAGCAGGATGAAGGCGGTCTGCACCAGGTCGGCGAGGGTCCGGCCGACCAGGACGGCCGAGCGGGTCATCGGCAGCGAGCGGAAGCGGTCGACCAGGCCCTTGGTCATGTCCTCCGCGATGCCGGCCGAGGCGCCGGCGGTCGCGAAGGTGACGGTCTGCGCGAAGATGCCGGCCATCAGGAACTGGATGTAGGCGTCGTGGCTGGCCTGCGTCCCGGGGATCTGGATCGCGCCGCCCATCACGTACGAGAAGAGCAGCACGAACATCACGGGCTGGAGCAGCCCGAAGACCACGATCTCGGGGATGCGGAGCATCCGGCGCAGGTTGCGGCGGGCGACGACCCAGGAGTCGTGCAGCATCGCGGCGAGCCCGGTGCGCCGGCGCGGGGCGGTGTGGCCGATGGCGTGCTCGGTGGCGGTGGTCGCCATCTCAGGACTCCTTTCCGTGGCCGTGGCGGCCCCGGGCCTGCTTCTGCTGCCCGTTCCCGCCGTTCTCCTCGGCCTCGGTGGCGTGGCCGGTGAGGGAGAGGAAGACGTCGTCGAGGGTGGGGCGGCGCAGGCCGATGTCGTCGATCTCGATCGAGCGGGCGTCGAGCTCGCGGATGACGTCGGCGAGCACCTTGGAGCCGCCGCTGACCGGGACGGTGATCCGACGGGTGTTGCGTTCCACGGCCGGCTCGCCCTTGGCGTAGGGGGTGAGGGCGGCGACGGCCTCGGCGACCTCGTCCGGGCGGTGCACCACCAGTTCGATGCGTTCGCCGCCGATCGTCGCCTTGAGCTCGTCGGCGGTGCCGCGGGCGATCACCCGGCCGTGGTCGACCACCGCGATGTCGTGGGCGAGGCGGTCGGCCTCCTCCAGGTACTGGGTGGTGAGCAGCAGGGTGGTGCCCTGGTCGACGAGGTTCTCGATGACCTCCCACAGGGCGAGGCGGTTGCGCGGGTCGAGGCCGGTGGTGGGCTCGTCCATGAACATCACCGGGGGGCGGACGACCAGGGCGGCGGCGAGGTCGAGGCGGCGGCGCATGCCTCCGGAGTAGGTCTTGGCGGTGCGGTCGGCGGCCTCGGCGAGGTTGAACCACTCCAGCAGTTCCAGGGCGCGGGCCTTCGCGTCGCGGGCGCTCATCTGGTACAGCTCGCCGACCATCTGGAGGTTCTCGCGGCCGGTGAGGTACTCGTCGACGGCGGCGTACTGGCCGGAGAGGCCGATCAAGCCGCGCACCTCGTTGGGGTGCCGGAGCACGTCCAGTCCGGCCACCGTGGCTCGGCCGGAGTCGGGTCGGAGCAGGGTGGTGAGCACCCGCACGGTGGTGGTCTTGCCCGCACCGTTCGGGCCGAGCAGGCCCAGCACGGTGCCTTCGGGCACGTCGAGGCTGACGCCGTCGAGGGCGCGGACGTCACCGAAGGTCTTGACCAGGTTCTCGGCTTGGATGGCTGGCGCCATGGCCTGCCTCATCTCCTGTTTGTCCGGTATGTCGTCTGATCGTCACACAGGTGCCCGGGCGGGCGGATCCCGAATCTCGCGATGTATCGCGAGAGGATGGCAGCTTGCGATATATCGCGTCAAGGGGTGCGGCGGTGCGCCACCCGCACGGCGGAGCGGCCCTACTGGGTGACCACGTACCCCGCGGCGCGCAGCTCACCGGTCACCACCGCGCAGTGCTCCGGCCCCTTGGTCTCCAGGTGCAGGTCCACCTCGACCTCGGTCAGCCCCAGCCGCGGGTCGATCCGCACGTGCGCGACGTCCAGCACGTTGGCGTCCACCCGGGTGAGCACTCCCAGCAGGTCGGCCAGCGCCCCCGGCCTGTCCGCCAGCCGCACCCGCAGGGACAGGTAGCGGCCGGCTGCCGCCAGACCGTGCCGCAGCACCCGCATCATCAGCTGCGGGTCGATGTTGCCGCCGGACAGCACCGCCACCACCGGGCCCTCGAAGCCCTCCGGCCGCTCCAGCAGGGCCGCGATCGGGCTCGCCCCGGCCGGCTCCACCACCAGCTTCAGCCGCTCCAGGCCGACCAGCAGCGCCCGCGACAGTGCGTCCTCGGAGACCGTGCGGACACCGTCGGCCAGCGTGTTCACCACCTCGAACGGGATGTCGCCGGGCCGGCCAACCATGATCCCGTCCGCCATCGTGGCGATCCGCGGCAGCGACACCGGGTGCCCGGCCGCCAGCGACGGCGGGTACGCGGCCGCGCCCGCCGCCTGCACCCCGACCACCCGCACGTCCGGGCGCAGCGGCTTCACCGCCGCCGCGATCCCGGCGATCAGCCCGCCGCCGCCGACCCCGACCAGGATCGTGCGGACCTCCGGGCACTGCTCCAGGATCTCCAGGCCCACCGTGGCCTGGCCGGTCACCACGTCCCAGTGGTCGAAGGGGTGGATGAACACCGCGCCGGTCGCCTCCGACCAGCGCTGCGCCGCCTGCAGGGCCTCGTCGACGGTGGCGCCGTGCAGCCGCACCTCGGCGCCGTAGTCGCGGGTCGCCGCCACCTTCGGCAGCGGGGCGCCGGTCGGCATGAAGACGGTGGCGGGCACGCCGAGCAGCGAGGCCGCCAGCGCCACGCCCTGCGCGTGGTTGCCGGCGCTCGCGGCGACCACCCCGCCGGCCTTCTGCACCGGCGTCAGCCCGGCGATCCGCACGTACGCGCCGCGCAGCTTGAACGAGCCGGTGCGCTGCAGGTTCTCGCACTTGAGGTGGACGGGCGAGCCCACCAGCGCGGACAGGTACCGGCTCGACTCCATCGGCGTCACCCGGGCGATCCCGGCCAGCATCTTCTGGGCGCCGCGGACGTCGTCGAGGGTGATCGGCCAGCTCTGCATGCGGATCAGCGTACGGCCGCGGGCGGCCTGCGACCGGCAGCGACCGGCGGCGCCGGGCCTGTTCCCGGGCCGGGCCGTCGCGCGTACGCTGCTGGCTCCGAGCACCCGTACCGCCTCTGGAACGTGAGCCGCGATGACGACCCCCTCGCCCCCGGCCGCCCCCGGCAACGACCCCCTCCACAGCCAACTCCACTACCAGGTGGCGGTGTTCGCCCGTCGGCTGGAGCAGGCCCGGCACGGCGCGGTCGGCTCGCTGGACCGCGCCGCCTACCTGCTGCTGGACGAGCTGCAGCGCCGCGGCCCGGCCAGCGTGAAGACCCTCGCCGCGGCGCTCGGCGTCGACTCCTCCACCGTCACCCGGCAGGCCGCGCCGCTCGTCGAGGCGGACCTGGTCGGCCGGGTCCCGTACCCGGCCGACCGGCGTGCCGTGCACCTCGCCCTGACCCCGCTCGGCGGCCGCAGGCTCGCCGAAGTACGGGCCGGACGCGAGGAGTTGATGCGCCACCTGACGGCGGACTGGCCCGCCGACGAGCGGCGGGCCTTCTGCGCCCTGCTGGCCCGCTTCAACGACTCGCTGGAGTCGTACTCGGCGGGCCGTCAGTCCTGACCGGGCCGCGCGGGGCTCAGCCCAGCGCCTGGCGCAGGTCGGCGAGCAGGTCGTCGACCGACTCGATGCCGACCGAGATCCGCACCAGGTCGGCCGGCACCTCCAGCGCCGAACCCGCCACCGAGGCGTGCGTCATCCGGCCCGGGTGCTCGATCAGCGACTCCACGCCGCCCAGCGACTCGCCGAGGGTGAACAGCTGCGCCCGGTTGCAGACCTCGACCGCCGCCTCCTCGCCGCCGTGCACGCGGAAGGAGACCATGCCGCCGAAGGCCTTCATCTGCTTGGCCGCGATGTCGTGGCCGGGGTGCTCGGGCAGGCCCGGGTAGAGCACCTGGCTGACCTTCGGGTGGCCGGCCAGCAGCTCGGCGACCTTCTCGGCGTTGGCGCTGTGCCGGTCCATCCGGACACCCAGCGTCTTGATGCCGCGCAGCACCAGCCAGGCGTCGAACGGGCCGGAGACCGCGCCCATCGCGTTCTGGTGGTACGCGACCTCCTCGCCGAGGCCGGCGTCGGCCAGCACCAGCGCGCCGCCGACCACGTCCGAGTGGCCGCCCATGTACTTGGTGGTGGAGTGCACCACGGCGTCGGCGCCGAGCGCGATCGGCTGCTGCAGGTAGGGGCTGGCGAAGGTGTTGTCCACCACCAGCAGGGCCCCGGCGGCGTGCGCCACCTCGGCCAGCGCGGTCAGGTCGGTGATGCCCAGCAGCGGGTTGGACGGGGTCTCCACCCACACCGCGCGGGTGTTCGGACGGAGCTGGGCGCGGACGTCCGCGAGGTCCTGGGTGTTGGCGACGGAGAACTCCACGCCCCACCGGGTGAGGACCTTCGCGAACAGCCGGAACGTGCCGCCGTAGGCGTCGTTCGGGATCACGATGTGGTCGCCCGGCTTGAGGATCGTGCGCAGCAGGGTGTCCTCGGCCGCGAGGCCGGAGGCGAAGGCGAGGCCGCGCGCGCCGCCCTCGATCGCCGCGAGGCACTCCTCCAGCGCGGTTCTGGTCGGGTTGGCGGAACGGCTGTACTCGTACCCGCCCCGCAGGCCGCCCACCCCGTCCTGCTTGTACGTGGACACCTGGTAGATCGGCGTGACGACGGCCCCGGTCTGGGGGTCTGCTTCCTGACCCGCGTGGATGGCGAGGGTCTCGAAGCCCTGGGGAAGCTGGTGCTCGGTCATGCCCATGAGCCTAGTCCGCGGGGGCCCGGCCGCACGGGCTGAGCGCACGTCCCGCGCCGCGCCGTCGGCGGCACCGCCCCGGCCGGCCCCGGCGGGCCCGCCGTCCGCCGCCGGAGCGGACCGGGCCCGGCCAGCGGAATCCCTTCGCCCGCGGTCGTTCGGACCGCCACCACCGCGCGCCCGCACAGCCGATCGAGAGATCCGATCGGCCGCCGTCCGGAGGTACCGCAACCGCCGGCACGACCCCGCCGCCCGCCGCCGGGGCCCGCAGCGGCACTGTCACAGCCGCCTGACAGGATGCGCGGGTGCCCGACACCCGTACACCCGTCCGCCCCGACTTCCGGGGCGACTTCGAGATCCACCTGACCGTCGCCCCGCAGCAGGGCCCGGCGCTCGCCGCCTGGGCCGCGGGGCGCGGCCTCAAGGTCGTCGACATCGAACTCGCCCGGGGCGCCGCCCCCCGGCAGCCGATGCTCACCCTGACCGTCTCCGGCACCCTCGCCGAGGCCGAGGCGCTCGCCGGCCGGACGGGGGCGGAGGCCGACTCCGCCGGGTTCGCCGTGCTCCGCACCAAGATCGAGGCCGCGCCCTGGACGGCGGGCGTCCCCGCCACCGACGGGCAGGCCCGGGCCCTCGGCCCGGCGTACTACTTCGAACACCACGTCAAACTGCTGCTGGACGCGCCGCCCGGGCCCGCGCTGGCCGCCGCGGCCGAGCGCCACGACGCCCACCTGTCCCGCAACGCCCGGCGCACCCGGCCCGACGGGCAGGTCGAGTTCTTCGTCACCCAGCGCTGCCGCCTGGTCGGCGCCGACACCGCCGGCCGCCGCCTGGACGCCCTGCTCGCCGACCTCACCGGACACCGGATCGCCTCCGTCGAGCGGGAGTTCGCCGTGCTCGACACCGCCGAGGCGCTGGACGCCGGCTGGATCGCGGAAGCCCGCCCCGCGGACGCCCACCCCACCGAGGACACCGCCGAAAGGACCTCCCGATGACCAACTCCTCCTGGCAGGAACTCGGCTACGGCCCCTGGAGCGAGCAGCTCAGCCTCCCGCACGCGAACCCCACCGACAGCGAACTCGGCGAGTTCGAACTCCCCCGCTCGATCCGGCCGGTGGCCGGCGAGGGCGTCGTCCAGCGGGCGGTCTTCGACCCCTCGCTGCGCGGCTACACCAAGGCGATGCGGGCCGGCGACCCGGAGTTCGCCGACGCGGCCACCGGCGCCCGCTGGTACGCCGCACGGCGGGAGGCCCTGGACACCGTGCTCGCCGCCGTCGCCGCCTCCCCCTGGGCCGGGCACCTGGTGCTGCGCGGATCGGTGCTGCTCACCGCCTGGTTCGGGGCGGACGCGCGCGAGCCGGGCGACCTCGACTTCATCGTCACGCCGACCGACTGGGAGCTCGACGACCCTCGGACCGACGGCCTGCTCACCGGGCTGGCGGCCGCCGCCGAGCGGCTCTCCGGCACCGTCCGGCTGCACGCCGACCGAGCCGTCCGGGACGAGATCTGGACGTACGACCGCGTCCCGGGGCGCCGCCTCGTCCTGCCGTGGAGCGCCGACGGCCTGCCCGAGGGCACCGTCCAGCTGGACTTCGTCTTCACCGAGCCGCTGGCCGCCGAGCCCGTCCGCACCGCCGTGCCTCCGCTCTCCGGCTCCGGCACGCCCGCCGAACTGCGCACCGCCGACCGCGAGCTCTCGCTCGCCTGGAAGATCCTCTGGCTGGTCAACGACGGCTTCGCCCAGGGCAAGGACCTGTACGACGCCGTCCTGCTCGCCGAATCCGCCCCGCTCCGCTACGAGCTGCTGCGGGACGTCTTCCTCACGTCCCACCCGTGGTGGGCCACCCGGCCGCTGGTCACCGATGACGTCGCCGAGCCGCTGGAGCGCGTCGAGTGGGACGAGTTCCGCAAGGAGCACCCGCAGGTCGGCACCGCCGAGGAGTACGGCGAGCGGCTGCTCGCCGCCCTCGCCCCGACCTTCGGCGGCCGCAGCGAGGAGGAGCTCCGCGCGGTGTGGCTGCCGCCGGAGTCCACCACGGAATCCGACGGCACCGGCGCGCGTTGAACCCGCCGCACACCCGACACGCCGGACACCTGGAGCAGGCCTTGCTGTTCAACCGCCACAAGAGCGCTCTCGTCACCGCCGACCAGGCGCTGCCCGGCCGCACCACCCCGCTGTTCACCGTCTCCGACCTGCACACCGTCCTCGGCACCCCGCTCACCGGCCCCTACCCGGAGGGCCTGGAGACCGCCGACTTCGGCCTCGGCTGCTTCTGGGGCGCCGAGCGCGCCTTCTGGCAGCTGCCGGGCGTCTGGACGACCCTGGTCGGCTACCAGGGCGGGCACACCGAGAACCCGACCTACGAGGAGGTCTGCAGCGGCCTCACCGGGCACACCGAGGCCGTCCGCGTCGTCTTCGACCCGGCCCGGATCTCGTACGGGACGCTGCTGAAGACCTTCTGGGAGGCCCACGACCCGACCCAGGGCTTCCGCCAGGGCAACGACGTCGGCACCCAGTACCGCTCGGCGGTCTACACCCACTCGCCCGCCCAGCAGGCCGCCGCCGAGGCCTCCCGGGACGCCTTCCAGCCCGAGCTCACCGCCCTCGGCTTCGGCGCGATCACCACCGAGATCGCCCCCGCCGCCGCCTTCCACCCGGCCGAGCCCTACCACCAGCAGTACCTCTCCGAGGCCAAGAACCCCAACGGCTACTGCGGCCTCGGCGGCACCGGCGCCTCCTGCCCGATCGGCGTCGCGCGGACGAACGGCTGACCGTCCGGTGACGACGGCCCGGGAGCTGTACCGGGCGATGCTGCGCGACGGCGTCGCCCCGCGGCTGCGCACCCTCGGCTGGAAGGGGTCCGGGTAGCGCTACGAGCTCCCGGACCCCGGGGCCTGGGTGCAACTGGGCTTCCAGGGTTCCCGCTTCGACTCCGCGGACTCCCTGGACTTCACCGTCAACGTCTCGGTGATCGGGCGGCAGGCGTGGGAGGCGTACCGGGCGGGGCACCCCGGTCTGCCCGCCCGGCCCAACCCGAGCGTCCACTACGACCGCCGCTTCGACCCGGTCCGCATCGGCCACCTGCTCGCGTCCGGTCGCGACACCTGGTGGAACGTCTCCACCCACCGGCCCGCCGACCGCCTCGACCGGACGGCCGACGGTGTCGTCGCCGCGGTGACCGACCACGCCGTGCCCGAGATCCGCCGCCGCCTCGGCGGGCCCTGACCGGCGGCCGCGGGCGGGCGGTCACGTCTCCGTGGCAGCCGTGCGGGGCGCGGCGGAGACTGAGGGTGTCGGCAGGGTGGCCCGGGTGGTCGCCCCCGTTCGGAGGAGATGCGCGATGGCCGGTCTTGTCCGCATGAGCCTGGACTCGCCCGAGGAGGTCCGTCCGTTCGAGGACGGCCGCGGTCGCATGGAACTGGTCAACCAGGAGGGCGGCGGCGTGGGCCGCGGCACCTTCGAACCCGGCTGGCAGTGGTCGAAGCACGTCAAGCCGATCGCCGGCACGGAGAGCTGCCGGGCCTCCCACACGGGGTACGTGGTCTCCGGCCGGATGAAGGTCGTGATGGACGACGGGCAGGAGGAGGAGTTCGGCCCGGGCGACTTCATGATCTGCCCGCCGGGGCACGACGCGTGGGTGCTCGGCGACGAGGCGTGCGTGGTGATCGACTGGCAGGGCTTCGCCGACTACGCCAAGCGGTCCTGACGGGCCGGCCCCGCCCGGTGGCGCCCCGCCGCCGCGGGGCGCCACCGGGCGCCGGGCGGGTCAGACGGCGCTACCGGCCGTCCAGGCGGACCAGCTCAGGTTCCAGCCGTTGAGGCCGTTGGCCGGGTCGACCGTCCGGTCGCCGGAGTTGACGACCTCGACGACGTCGCCGACCAGCGATTCCTTGAAGAAGACGGCGCCGTCGGTCTGCGGGTCGCCCGCGCCCTTGACGTCGCGCAGCGCGATGCAGCCGTGGCTGAGGTTCTGCTCGCCGAAGGCGCTCCCGGGCGACCAGTAGTTGCCGTGGATGAAGGTGCCCGAGGTGGTGAGGCGCTGGGCGTGCGGCACGTCGGGGATGTTGTACTCGTCGCCGAGGCCGACGGTCTGGGAGTCCATCTTGGTCTGCAGGTACTGCTCGGCGATGACGAGCTTGCCGCCCCAGGTCCGGGTGGCGGGGGCGCCGCCGATGATCGGGTAGGTGGCGGTGACCACGCCGTCGGTGGTGACGGTGAGGGTGTCGGCGGAGAGGTCGGCGACGCTGGTGCGGCTGCGGCCGACGGTGAAGCTGACGTCCTTGGACTGGGTGCCGTAGACGCCCTTGGCGCCCTCGACGTCCTTGAGCCGCAGGCTGAGGGTGACGACCGTGCCCTTGGCCCAGTACTCCTGCGGGCGGAAGTCGAGGCGGGTGCTGGAGTACCAGTGGCCGACGATCTCGACGCCGGGCCGGGCGGTGACGGTGATCGCCTCTTGGACGGCCTTCCGGTCGGTGATCGGCCGGCTGAAGTTGATCGAGACGGGCATGCCGACGCCGACGGTGGCGCCGTTGTCGGGGGTGAAGTGGCCGACGAAGGTGTTGGCGGGGGCGGCGGTGGCGAAGGCCGCGTGCGCGTCGGCCTCCAGCCCGTCCGGGTCGGTGGCGGCGGCGGCCACGGTGTAGCGGGTGCCGCTGCCGAGCGGGTCGGTGGAGGTCCAGCCGTGCCGGTCGGCGGAGAGGGTGCCGGCGACCGCCCGGCCCTTCTCGTCGGTGACGGAGACGGAGGTCAGGGTGCCCCCGGTGACGGCGACCTTGATCGGCCGGGTGAAGGGGGCCGTGGTGGCGCCGTCCGCGGGGGTGACGGTTATTCGGGCGGCCGAGGTCTTCGGGATGTCGGCGCCCTTGGTGGTGGCCGCCGCTCCGGACGGCCCGCCGGCGGCCTTCCCGGCCGCGTTGCCGCTGCCGCCGCCGGTGTCGCCGTTGCAGGCCGCGACCAGCAGGGCCGGGGCGGCGAGCAGACCGCCCAGGACGCCGCGCCGGGTCCAGTTGCTGCTCCCGGACTGCTGGTTCTCGGGTGCCGTCACGTGGTTCTCCCTGCTGCTCGGCGGCGCGCCCGGCGCCCGGTACGGATCGTGAGCACGGCGCAACGGGGCGAATACACCCGTTCGGCGCACATGTTCCAGATCGTACGAGAGTACTTGTCATACCTCCATATCGGACAAAAGGCCCGGTCCGGAAGGGTCCGGACCGGGCCTTGCCGCCGTGCGGCGGTGCCGCGCGGGCGCGACGAGGACTACTCGACGCTGTACTCGTCCCAGCTCTCCTCGTCCGGGTCGAAGTCGGTGTGCGCCGACTCCCAGGTGGCCGAGGTCAGCTCGATGCCGGGGACGTCGCCGAGCAGCGCGACCGGGTCGATGAAGTGGGCGAGCGAGCCGGACGGGTCCACCTCGATGGCCTCGACGGACTGGGCGCGCTCCTCGTCGTCGAGGTACTCGTCGTTCTCGACCTGGGCGAGGGCGGCGGTCTTGAGGGCCTGCTCGTCGGTGATCTCGGCGATGAGCTCGATCTTGAGCCGTACGTAACGCGGTGCGTCCTGCGCGGGCAGGTCAGTGCTGGTCATGGCGGCGAGCCTAGGTCAGCGGACGGGCGGACCCAAACCGGTGCGCCGGAACGCGCGGAAGGGCCGGCGGCCGGGCCCGCGGCGGGCACCCGGCCGGCAGGCGGGCACCCCGGCCGGGGAAACACGGGAGGGCCGGCCCCCTGTACCGGGGACCGGCCCTCCCGCCTCCGCCGGCGCTCCCCCACCCGGGAGCCGCGGAGACGCGCCTCTCGGCGCGATGGGTGCCGCGGGGGCCGCCGCACCCTGTTGATCGGTCGGAACCGAACAGGGGCGGGACGACGGCAACCCCCGCGGGCGGGACACGGAGGGCCGGGTCAGGGCCGACCGACGTGTCCGTGGTGACTGCGGGACCGGGGAGCCGCTCCCGGCCTCCGCTGCCACCATGCTCGGCGTCTTGCCGTTGACCAATACGATGCAGGACCGTTGTTAACGGCCTGATGCGCCGAGGTGACGTCGGTGTACCAACTGGCGGGACGGCGCCCCTTCACCCGGTCGGCCCACCGGGCCCGGTGACACGGGGTCAGTGACCGGCCCGGCTGGTGAGGAAGGCCAGCAGGTCCTGCCGGGTGACGATGCCCTGCGGCTTGCCCTCGACCAGCACGACCACCGCGTCGGCCTTCTCCAGGACCGTCATCAGGTTGGTCACCGAC
>NZ_JBEYFP010000089.1:0-16692 GCF_040634455.1 Kitasatospora sp. NPDC007106 | reverse complement strand
GAGGACGACGACCTCGGCGAGGCCGTCGAGGCGGGCACGGTGATCCTCGCCGGTGTCGTGCCCTCCACCGACACGGCTGTGTCGGACCCGGCCGGTAGTGTCCAGGGTGTCAGGACGCTGTGGAAGAGGCTCGGGTTCGGCCCCGAGCTGCTGGCCCGCCGCGTGGTGGTGACACCGACCTGCGGGCTGGCGGGGGCGTCCCCCGCGTACGCGCGCCGGGCGCTGACGTACAGCGCCAGGGCCGCGCAGAGCCTGGCGGACAACCCGGAGTGAGACGGTAGGAGGCGCACGGTGGCGGCGGTCGAGGGCTGGGAGGACGTTCCCGCGGAGGTCCGCAGGCGGCACGCCGAGCTGGCGGCCGAGGTGGAGGACCACCGCGCCCGCTACTACGAGCAGGACGCGCCGGTCGTCAGCGACGCCGAGTTCGACGCCCTGATGCGCGAACTGCAGGCGATCGAGGCCGACCACCCCGTGCTCCGCACGCCCGAGTCGCCCACCCAGAAGGTGGGCGGCGCCGTCGCCGAGGGCTTCGCCTCGGTGGAGCACCGGGAGCGCCTGCTCAGCCTCGACAACGCGATGGACGACGAGGAGCTCGCCGCCTGGGCCGAGCGCGTCGCCCGCGAGCTTTCCGGCCTCGACTACCACTACCTGTGCGAGCTCAAGGTGGACGGACTGGCCGTCAACCTCACCTACGAGCGCGGCGAGCTGGTGCTGGCCGCGACCCGCGGCGACGGTCGGGTCGGCGAGGACATCACCGCCAACGTGCGTACCATCAAGGAGATCCCGCACCGGCTGCAGGGCGACAACGTCCCCGAGCTGGTGGAGATCCGCGGCGAGGTGTACTTCCCGACGGAGGCCTTCGAGGCGCTGAACGCCTCCTTCGCCGCCGAGAACGAGCGCCGCCGCCTGGAGAACGAGGAGCGGGCCAAGGAGGGCAGACGGCCGCGCGCGATGGTCCGGCTGTTCATGAACCCGCGCAACGCCGCCGCCGGCTCGCTGCGCATGAAGGACCCGCTGGTCACCGCCTCCCGCCCGCTGCACATGGTGGTGCACGGCATCGGCGCCCGGGTCGGCTTCGACATCGACTGCCAGTCGCACGCCTACGACCTGCTGCGCGGATGGGGCCTGCCGACCGCCCGGCACAACCGGGTGGTCGGCACCCTCGACGAGGTCCGCGCCTTCATCAAGCAGTACGGCGAGCAGCGGCACTCCGTCGAGCACGAGATCGACGGCGTGGTGGTCAAGGTCGACGAGATCCCGCTGCAGGGCCGGCTCGGCGCCACCTCCTCGTCCCCGCGGTGGGCGATCGCCTGGAAGTACCCGCCGGAGGAGGTCACCGCCAAGCTCGCCAGCATCAAGATCGGCATCGGCCGCACCGGCCGGGCCACCCCGTACGCGGTCATGGCCGAGCCGGTGAAGGTGGCCGGCTCGATGGTCCAGTACGCGACCCTGCACAACCAGCAGGTCGTCAAGGCCAAGGGCGTCCTGCTGGGCGACACCGTGGTGCTGCGCAAGGCCGGCGACGTGATCCCGGAGATCCTCGGCCCGGTCGAGGACCTGCGGGACGGCACCGAGCAGGAGTTCGTGATGCCGACGCACTGCCACGAGTGCGGCACCGAGCTGCGTCCGATGTCCGAGGGCGACATCGACCTGCGCTGCCCCAACGCCCGGTACTGCCCGGCTCAGGTGCGCGAGCGCCTGGCGTACCTCGGCGGCCGCGAGTCGCTGGACGTCGAGGGCCTCGGCTACGTCGCCGCCACCGCGCTGACCCAGCCGCTGGAGCCCGCGGAGCCGCCTGTCAAGAACGAGGGGGACATCTTCGGCCTCACCGAGGAGCAGCTGCTGCCGATCAAGGTGCTGGTGCGCGACCCCAAGACCGGCATGCCCAAGCCGGACGACCGCACCGGCGAGGAGAAGGTGGTGACCTTCTTCGCCACCACCAAGGGCGAGCCGAAGAAGTCGCTGTCCGTGCTGATCGAGAACCTCGCCGCGGCCAAGGACCGCCCGCTGTGGCGGTACCTGAACGGCCTGTCGATCCGGCACGTCGGCCCGGTCGCCGCGCAGGCGCTGGCCCGCGAGTTCCGCGACCTGGACCGGATCTTCGCCGCCACCGAGGAGGAGCTGGCCGCCGCCGAGGGCGTCGGCCCGATCATCGCCCGGGCGGTCAAGGAGTGGTACGCCGAGGAGTGGCACCGGGAGATCGTGGAGAAGTGGCGGGCCGCCGGCGTGCGGTTCACCGAGGCCGGCGCCGAGGACGAGGGCGAGCGGCCGCTGGAGGGTCTGACCGTGGTCGTCACCGGCACCCTGGCCGGCCACACCCGGGACGGCGCCAAGGAGGCGCTGACCTCGCGCGGGGCCAAGGTGACCGGCTCGGTCTCCAAGAAGACGCACTTCGTGGTGGTCGGCGACAACCCCGGCTCCAAGTACGACAAGGCCGTGCAGCTGGGCGTGCCCGTCCTGGACGACGCCGGGTTCGCCGTGCTGCTGGAGCAGGGCGCCGACGCGGCCCGGGCGCACCTGGGCCTGGACACCGGGGAGCAGCCTACGGAGAAGGCCGCCGAGGGCCCGGCCGAGGAATCCGCGGAGCGGTCCGCCGAGGGCTGACCGGCCCGATCCTGTTATCGTCCTGACACCGCGTCACGGGGTGTGCCGGCCGGAAACCGGGCATTGTGTCACTGTCCGGCATCGGTCTGCCGGTGGCGCGCCCGGGGTTGTCCGAAAGTCCGCCCTGTCGGCGGACTCCGGCTTACCCTTGGCGCAACAGAGTGTCAGCAGGGGTGAATGGCGGCGGCTCCGGCCGCCGCTCGTGGGGCACCCCTGTACCTGACGTCCACCGGCACCGCACGGTGCCTCACCGTAAGGCGGCCTGACGGGGCGGGCCCGACGGAGGACAGGGCATATGGATCGTACGACCGGCGGCGCGCCCACACGCCCGCCGCAGGGGATGGCAGGGGCGGTCCTGCTGCTCGGCGTGCTGTTGGCCGGGGCCGCGCCGCTCATCCCGCTGGCCGTGCTGGTCTACCGGTACGAACCGGAGCTGCTGCCGCTGTTCGCCGTCCCGCTGGCGGTGCTGGTCGCCGCCTGGCGGATCGCCCGCGACCGGGCCCGGGACCAGCTCACCGACCCGCTGACCGACCTGCCGAACCGTCAGGCCCTGCTCCTCGCCGCCCAGGACGCCATCGCCCGGCACGACGGCGAGGAGGACTACAGCGTCGGCATCGTGCTGCTCGACCTGGACAGGTTCCGGTCGCTCAACGACGCCCTCGGCCACACCGCCGGCGACCGGCTGCTGGTGCACATCGCCCGCAGGCTGCACCGGGCGCTGCGGACCGGCCATTCCCGGCCGTCCGCCGACCCCGCCCGCACCACGCCCGACGAGGTGGCCGCGGCCCTGCCCTCCCCGCTGCACCGCGGCGGCCGGCCGGTGGTGGCCCGGATGGGCGGCGACGAGTTCGCCGTCCTGCTGCCGGGCGTCGGCCGCCCGGAGACCCTGGAGCGGATCGCCAAGGCGCTGATCGCCGAACTGGCCGCCCCGATCCGGCTGGACGGCCTGCTGCTCGTCCTGGAGGCCAGTGCAGGCGTCTGCGTCTACCCGGCGCACGCCCGGGACGCCGAATCGCTTCTGCGCCGGGCCGACGTCGCCATGGGCCACGCCCAGCGCGGCCGCAGCGGCGTCGAGGTCTACCACGAGGCCCAGGACACCGACACCCCGTACCGGATCGGCCTGCTCGGCGACCTGCGGCGCGCCCTGGAGACCGGCGAGGTGCAGCTGCACTACCAGCCGAAGGTCGCCTTCGACGGCCGGGTGGTCGGCCTGGAGGCGCTGCTGCGCTGGGAGCGGCCCGGCCAGGGCCGCGTCCCCCCGGACGAGTTCATCGGCCTCGCCGAGTCCAGCGGTCTGATGCCGCGGCTCACCGACTACGTGCTGGAGGCGGCGGTCGGCCAGCTCGCCGCCTGGCGCGACCAGGGGCTGCAGGTGCCCGTCGCGGTCAACGTCTCACCGCGGGACGTCCTCAACCCCGGCTTCGCCACCCGGGTCGCCGGCCACCTCACCCGGCACCGGGTGCCCGCCCACGCCCTCCAGCTGGAGATCACCGAGCGCCTGCTGCTCGACGACTCCCGGCGCGCCGCCGACACCCTGGCCGAACTGCGCCGCTACGGCGTCGGCATGTCCCTGGACGACTTCGGCACCGGGCACTCCTCGATGGCCCGGCTGCGCAGCCTGCCGGTCGGCGAGCTGAAGATCGACCGCTCCTTCGTCTCCCGGATGGTCGCCGACGACCACGACGCCGCGGTGGTGCGCTGCTCGGTCGAGCTCGCCCACTCGCTCGGGCTGACCGTGGTCGCCGAGGGCGTCGAGGACGACGAGACCTGGGAGCGGCTGCACGGCATGGGCGTCGACGCCGTGCAGGGCTGGCTGGTCTCCGCCGCGCTGCCCGCCGACCAGGCGACCGCCTGGCTGATGGTGCGGCAGACCGGTACCGCCCGGGTCGAGCGGCTCGCCCCGCAACAGCCGCTGGCCCCGCCCGTCCCGCAGCCGCGCTCGCTGCCGACCGTCCAGGCGCAGGCGGAGCTGCCGGCGCCGAGCGCCCCGCTGCCCGCCCCGACGACCCAGCAGTAGCGGCCGCCCGCGCGCCGCGGGCGGCCCGGGGGTGTGCGCAGGACGTCCGGGGGCAGACGCGTGCCCGGCCCGGAACGGCCGCCGGGCGCAGCGGCGCCGTGCTGCGGTCCCTTCGCACGCTGCCCTTGTTGCGGATGCGGTGGTTCCGGTTGAGTGTGACCCTCTGAGCACACACCGGACCGTCGAAGGAGACAGCCGTGAGCGAGCAGCGGACGGCGCGGACGCCCGCCGTCCTGGCCGGCCTCGTCCTGCTGGCCGGTGCCGCCGGTTGCGCCGGTACCGGTGCGGGCGGGGCGCCGGGCGCGGCCCCGGGCAGCTCGGGCAGCGGCACCGCGGCGCGCTCCTCGGCTGCGGCCTCGCCCGCCTCCGCCCAGCCGGAGAACGGCGTCGCCGCCCTCGCGGGGGCCGAGATCGTGCAGCGCTCGGTGGCCGCACTCAAGGAGGCCGGCTCCGTCCGGATCACCGGCCGCGGCAGCAGCCAGGGGCAGACCGTTACCTTCGACCTGTCCGCCGACACCGCCGGCAACTGCGCGGGCACCATGGGCCTCAGCGGCCAGGGCACCTTCCGCCTGGTCAAGCTCGGCACGCAGCTGTGGGTCAAGCCCGACGAGGTGTTCTGGCGCACCCACGGCGGCGCCGCCACCGAGGACCTGGTCGGCGACAAGTACCTGAAGACCACCACCGACAACACCGACTTCTCCGAGATCGGCACCGTCTGCGACCTCGACGCCCTCGGCAGCGCCCTGGTCGAGCAGACCCCCGGGGGACTCGCCGTCGGAAAGCCCGTCACCGTCGACGGCACCCCGGCCGTCCCCGTCACCGGCACCGCCGGCGGGGCGACCAGCACCCTCACGGTGGCCACCCGCGGCCGCCCGTACCCGCTGAGGATGGAGCGCACCGGCGGCGAGGAGACCGGCCGGGTCGAGCTCAAGGAGTTCGGCACGCCGGTGCCGACCGAGACGCCCGCCCCCTCCGACACCATCGACCTCGACCGGCTGAACGGCGACAGCGACGCACCCACCGACCCCTCCACGATGTCGCTCTGAGTACTCGCCCGCTCGCCTCCGGGCCCTCCTGGCCCGGCGCCGACGCTCTCCCCCGGCCTGACGGCCGGGAGGTGCCCCCACGTTCCGTCGCTCCTCCGTCGCTCCCTCCCTCGTCGCTCTCGCCGCCGGCGGGCGGTCGGGGACCCCTCCCGGTGGTGCGCCCGGGCCCGTGCGGCGCCGGGGGAGGCGGCGCGCGCCATAGGATGTGTCCTTAGACCAAGAGGACGGGCAAGCACCCGGTCTCACCCGAACCCGAACCTGAGGATCGCTGCATGCCTGGCATCACGCGCGAGGAGGTCGCCCACCTCGCTCGGCTGTCGCGTCTCGAATTGCAGGCCGAAGAGCTGGACCACTTCGCCGAGCAGCTCGACGTGATCATCGGCGCGGTCGCCCGCGTTTCCGAGGTCGCCGGACAGGACGTCCCGCCGACCTCCCACCCGCTGCCGCTGACCAACGTCATGCGCGCGGACGAGGTGCGGCCGTCGCTCACCCCCGAGCAGGCGCTGTCCGGCGCCCCGGCGAGCGAGGAGCAGCGTTTCCGTGTGCCCCAGATCCTCGGGGAGGACTGACCGATGACCGAGCTGATCAAGTACACGGCCGCGCAGACCGCCGCCGCCGTCTCCGCCGGCGAGGTCTCGGCCGTCGAGGTCGCGCAGGCCCACCTGGACCGGATCGAGGCCGTCGACAAGAAGGTCAACGCCTTCCTGCACGTCGACACCGAGGGCGCGCTGAAGGCCGCCCGCGCCGTCGACGACAAGCGCGCCCGCGGCGAGGAGCTCGGCCCGCTGGCCGGCGTCCCGCTCGCGCTCAAGGACGTCTTCACCACCAAGGGCGTTCCGACCACCTGCGGCTCGAAGATCCTCGAAGGCTGGATCCCGCCGTACGACGCCACGCTGACGGCCCGTCTGAAGGACGCCGGCGTCGTCATCCTCGGCAAGACCAACATGGACGAGTTCGCGATGGGCTCCTC
Source organism: Kitasatospora sp. NPDC007106 (assembly GCF_040634455.1). Taxonomy (NCBI): domain Bacteria; kingdom Bacillati; phylum Actinomycetota; class Actinomycetes; order Kitasatosporales; family Streptomycetaceae; genus Kitasatospora; species Kitasatospora sp. NPDC007106. Next base: position 10,055 of record NZ_JBEYFP010000089.1, on the reverse strand, counting down.
CACCGAGAACTCGGCCTACGGCCCGACCGGCAACCCGTGGGACCTCTCCCGGATCCCCGGCGGCTCCGGCGGCGGTTCCGCGGCCGCGCTGGCCGCCTACGAGGCGCCGCTGGCCATCGGCACCGACACCGGCGGTTCGATCCGCCAGCCCGGCGCCGTCACCGGCACCGTCGGCGTCAAGCCGACCTACGGCTCGGTGTCCCGCTTCGGCCTGGTCGCCTTCTCCTCCTCGCTCGACCAGGGCGGCCCGTGCGCCCGCACCGTGCTGGACGCGGCGCTGCTGCACGAGGCCATCGCCGGCCACGACCCGCTGGACTCCACCTCCGTCGACGCGCCCGTCCCGGCCGTGGTCGAGGCGGCGCGGATGCGCGACGTCCGCGGCATGCGGATCGGCGTCGTCAAGGAGTTCGCCGGCGAGGGCTACCAGGCCGGCGTGATGCAGCGCTTCGAGGAGTCGGTCGAGCTGCTCCGCGAGCTCGGTGCCGAGGTCGTCGAGGTGTCCTGCCCGTCGTTCACCCTGGCGCTGCCCGCGTACTACCTGATCGCGCCGAGCGAGGCCTCCTCCAACCTGGCCCGCTTCGACGCCATGCGCTACGGCCTGCGGGTCGGCGACGACGGCAGCCGCAGCGCCGAGGAGGTCACCGCCCTCACCCGCGAGGCCGGCTTCGGCCCCGAGGTCAAGCGCCGCATCATGCTCGGCACCTACGCCCTCTCCTCGGGCTACTACGACGCCTACTACGGCTCGGCGCAGAAGGTCCGCACGCTGATCTCGCGGGACTTCGACGCCGCCTTCGCCGGGGTCGACGTGCTGGTCTCCCCGACCACCCCGACCACCGCCTTCCCGATCGGCGAGCGCGCCGACGACCCGATGGCGATGTACCTGGCGGACCTGTGCACCATCCCGTCGAACCTGGCGGGCAACGCGGCCATGTCGCTGCCCTGCGGCCTGGCCCCGGAGGACAATCTCCCGGTCGGCCTGCAGATCATCGCCCCCGCGATGGCGGACGACCGCCTGTACCGCGTGGGCGGCGCCGTCGAGGCCGCACTCAACGAGAAGTGGGGACACCCCCTGCTGGAGGAGGCACCGGCACTGTGAGCAGGATCGAGAAGGCCAAGGGCTTCAAGCACAGCAGGCCCGGCCTGTGGCTGTCCATCGGCACCAGCGCGTTCGGGGCGGTCACCATCGCCAAGGACGTCAAGAAGGCCCGGACCGAGAACGACACGCTCAAGCTGATCAACGCCCTGGTCGGCGCCGCCGCCCTGATCACCGGCACCGCGCTCCTCGTCCGCGAGCTCCGCCAGCTCGGCGACGACGACGTGCTGCTCGGCTGACGGACCTCGAAGAAGAAGTGAAGGAAACGCTGTGAGCGTCATCAGTCTGGTCTCGTACGAGGACGCGCTGGCCTCGTACGACCCGGTGATGGGCCTTGAGGTCCACGTCGAGCTGGGTACCAGGACCAAGATGTTCTGCGGGTGCTCGACCGAGCTCGGTGCCGAGCCGAACACCCAGACCTGCCCCACCTGCCTCGGCCTGCCCGGCTCGCTGCCGGTCGTCAACCGGATCGGCGTGGAGTCGGCGATCCGCATCGGCCTCGCCCTCAACTGCGAGATCGCCGAGTGGTGCCGGTTCGCCCGGAAGAACTACTTCTACCCGGACATGCCGAAGAACTTCCAGACCTCCCAGTACGACGAGCCGATCGCCTTCAACGGCTACCTCGACGTGCAGCTGGAGGACGGCGAGGTCTTCCGCGTGGAGATCGAGCGCGCCCACATGGAGGAGGACACCGGCAAGTCGACCCACGTCGGCGGTGCCACCGGCCGCATCCACGGCGCCGAGTACTCGCTGCTCGACTACAACCGGGCCGGCATCCCGCTGATCGAGATCGTCACCAAGCCGATCGTCGGCGCCGGCGAGCGCGCCCCCGAGGTCGCCAAGGCGTACGTCACCGAGCTGCGCGAGCTCATCCGCACCCTCGGCGTCTCCGAGGCCCGGATGGACAAGGGCCAGATGCGCTGCGACGTCAACCTGTCGCTGCGCCCGATCGGCCGGGAGAAGTTCGGCACCCGCAGCGAGACCAAGAACGTCAACTCGCTGCGCAGCGTCGAGCGGGCCGCCCGGTTCGAGATCCAGCGGCACGCCACCGTCCTGCAGGACGGCGGCACCATCGTCCAGGAGACCCGCCACTTCCACGAGGAGAACGGCAGCACCACCTCGGGCCGGATCAAGGAGGAGGCGGAGGACTACCGCTACTTCCCCGAGCCCGACCTGGTGCCGATCGCGCCCTCCCGGGAGTGGGTCGAGGAGCTGCGGGCCGCACTGCCCGAGCTGCCGCGGGTCCGCCGGGCCCGGCTGCAGGCCGAGTGGGGCCTGTCCGACAAGGACATGCAGGCGGTGCTGAACGCCGGCGCCGTCGAGCCGATCCTGGAGACCGTGGCCGCCGGCGCCCCCGCCGACCAGGCCCGCAAGTGGTGGCTGGGCGAGCTCGCCCGGCGCGCCAACGAGACCGGCACCGAGCTCGCCGACCAGCCGATCACCCCGGCCCAGGTGGCCCGGGTCTGCGCGCTCGTCGCCGAGGGCAAGCTCAACGACAAGCTGGCCCGCCAGGTCATCGAGGGCGTGCTGGCCGGCGAGGGCGAGCCGGACGAGGTCGTCGGCAAGCGCGGCCTCGCCGTGGTCTCGGACGACTCCGCGCTCGGCGCCGCCGTCGACCAGGCGATCGCCGACAACCCGGACGTCGCCGCGAAGATCCGCGACGGCAAGGTGCAGGCCGTCGGCGCCCTGGTCGGCGCCGTCATGAAGGCCACCCGCGGCCAGGCCGACGCCGCCCGCGTCAAGGACCTCATCCTGGAGCGCCTCGGCGCCTGAGGACCTGCCCGGCCCGCTCTGAGGTACCCCTAGGTACCTCGGAGCGGCCCCAGGCCCGTGCCCGCCCCGACTAAGGGGCCGGCACGGGCCTGCTGCGTTCCCGGGGCCCGGCGTCTGAGCCCGGCGGCCCCGGAAGATCCGGCAGCCTCCCGATGTGCCCGGCCCCCCTCGGAGAGGAGTCTCGGTACCAGGACGACAGAACCGGGACAGAACGAGGTGAACCGCCGTGATGGAGTACGAGCTCTTCCTGCAGCGCCAGCGGGAACTCGAGCACCGGGCCGGGATCGAGCGGCTGGCACACGAAGCCGTACGGGCCGGCGGACCGCGGGCCGGCAGACTGCGCCGGTTCGCCCGGAGCCTGCGGCACGCCGCCCCCGTGGCCGCGCCGCTGCGCACCGCCGGACCGGCCGGATGCTGATGTCGGGCGGCCCCGGGGACCGCGCGGGGGAGGACGCCCACGGCGCCCTCCCCGTCGGCCGTCCACTCCCTGGGACCGCATCTCAGTTCGTGTCCGAATCCTGTGCCATGCTCGCCAGCATGGAGCAGATTGCGGTCAGCCCTGTCTTCGTCGGCCGCGGCCGTGAGACCGAGCTCCTCGCCACCGCGCTGGCCCGGGCCGCAGCGGGCGAGCCCCAGGCCGTCCTCGTCGGCGGCGAGGCCGGCATCGGCAAGACCCGCCTGGTGGAGGAGTTCCTGTACGGCGTCGGCGCACCGTCCGCCGTCGCCGCGGTCGGCGGCTGCCTGGAGGTCGGTGCCGAGGGCCTGCCCTACGGCCCGCTGGCCACCGCGCTGCGCCGGCTGCACAGCGAACTCGGCCCCGCCTTCGAACAGGCCGCGGCCGGCATGGAGGGCCACCTCGCCCGGCTGCTGCCGGAGTTCGGCGAGGCGGACGCCGGCTCCAACGACGAGTTCGGCCGCGCCCGGCTCTTCGACCACACCACCCGGCTGATCGAGCGGCTCGCCGAGGACCGCACGCTCGTCCTGGTCGTCGAGGACCTGCACTGGTCCGACCGCTCCACCCGCGACCTGCTCGCCTACCTGATCCGCACCCTGCACCGCGCCCGGGTGCTCGTCCTCGCCACCTACCGCAGCGACGACCTGCACCGCCGCCACCCGCTCCGCCCGTACCTGGCCGAACTGGAACGGCTGCGTACCGCCCAGCGGCTGGAACTGGAACGCTTCGGGCCGGCCGAGACCGCCGCCCAGCTGGCCGGCATCCTCGGCGTCGCCTCGCCCGACCGGGTCCTGGTGGACCGCATCCACCGCCGTGCCGAGGGCAACCCGTTCTTCGTCGAGCAGCTCGCCTCCGCCGCCCGCGAGGGCTGCACCGCCGGCATCCCGGACAGCCTCCGCGACATCCTGCTCGTCCGGGTGGAGACCCTGCCCGACCACACCCAGCAGATCCTGCGGATCGCCGCCGAGGGCGGCACCCGGGTCGAGCACGACCTGCTGGCCGCCGTCCTCGACGACCCCGAGGAGGCGCTGATCGAGGCGCTGCGCACCGCCGTCGGCGCCGGCGTGCTGCGCCCCGACACCGACGGCGACGGCTACTGCTTCCGGCACGCCCTCGTCCGCGAGGCCGTCTCCGACGACCTGCTGCCCGGCGAACGGCACCGCATCAACCGCCGCTTCGCCGCCGTCCTGGAGGCCGACCCCGGGCTCGTCCGCGGCGAGGCCTGCGCGGCCCGGCTGGCCAACTACTGGTACCACGCGCACGAGGCGGACCGGGCGCTGCCCACCGCCCTGGAGGCCGCCCTGCAGGCCCGCCGCCGCAACGCCTTCGCCGAGCAGCTGCGCATGCTGGAACGCGTCCTGGAACTGTGGGACGAGGTGCCGGACGGCGTCCGCAGCACCCCCGTCCGCCCCTACGACCGGACCGAGACCTACCCCTCCTGCGGCTGCACCGGCGAGGCGCACGAGCCCGGCTGCGCCGGGCTGCAACTGGTCGACGTGCTGGCGGAGGCCGTCGTCGCGGCCCGCCGCAGCGGCGACTGGGACCGCGCGGTCACGCTCGTGCGGCGCGCCCTGGACCTGCTCGACGAGGACACCGAACCCGCCCGCGCGGCGTGGTTCCGGGTGCAGCTCGCCAAGACCTGCGGGCACCTGGAACGCCCCGACGGCGGCGAGATCCAGTACGCCTACCGGCTGGTGTCCGGACTCGGCCCGTCCGCCGTCCAGGCCGAGGTGCTGGCGATGGAGGCCGCCCAGGGCATGCTGGGCCACCCCGACCGCTCCCACATGGCCGTCGCCGAACAGGCCGCCGGGATCGCCCGCGAGGTCGGCGCCGACGCCGTCGAACAGCACGCCCGGATCACCCTGGCGGGCCTCTACAGCGAGTTCGGCGAGCCGGAACGCGCCATCGCCCTGCTCACCGACGCCATCGGCCGGGCCCGCGAACTCGGCGCCGCCGACGTGCTCTGCCGCGGCCTCAACAACCTGTCCTGCCTGATGCAGAGCCTCGGCCGCTCCGCGGAGGCCCTGGACCGCGCCCGCGAGGGCCTCCAGGTCGCCGGCCGCACCGGCCTGCTCGGCACCGCCGGCGGCTGCCTCACCGGCAACCTGGTGGAGGCGCTCACCGCCCTCGGCCGCTGCGCCGAGGCCGCCGCGACCCTCGACGCCTGGGAGTACGGGCCGCCGCTCGACCCGTACCACGAGTTCCTCGACCGGCTCCGCGGCGAGCTCAGCTTCCTGGCGGGCGACCTGGACTCCGCCGCGGAGCTCAACCGGCGGGCCCGCGCGGCGGACCTCGCCCGCCAGCCGCAGAACGTCCTGCCCTCCGCGATGCTCGCGGTGCGGATCCACGCCCGGCAGGGCAGGCCGCTCGCCGCCCGGTCGGAACTGCTCGCCACGCTCGACATCGAGCTCACCACCGGCCACGAGGCGCTGATGCTGCCGCTGCTCGTGCACGGCGCCGGCGCGGAGGCCGACTCGCACGGCCTGCCCGCCGCCGACCTCGGCCGCCCGGTGGTGCTGCGGCGGATCGCGGAGGCCGCCGCCCGGCTCGAACCGCAGGTCCCGCTGCATCGGGCCTGGGTGCGCCTGCTGGACGGCGAGCTCGCCCGCGCCGAGGGCCGCGACGCCCGCCGGCACTGGGCCGAGGCGATCGGGCTGCTGCGCCCGGTGGGCCTGCCCGGCCCGCTGGCGCTGGCCCTGCTGCGGGCCGCCGAGAGCGCGGCCGCGGCGGGCCGCCGGGACGAGGCGCGCGCCCTGCTGGAGGAGGCCGCCGACACCGCCAGGGCGAGCGGCGACCGGTACCTGGAGTCGGAGGTCGCGCACCTGGCCGGGCGCGCCCGGCTGACCGCCGAGCGGGCCGAGGCCCGAGACGGCGCACGGACCGCCGCCGACGACGGGCCGGAACTCGGCCTCACCCCGCGCGAGCGGGACGTGCTGCGGCTGCTCACCCTCGGCCGCACCAACCGGCAGATCGCCGAGGAGCTGTACATCTCGCCGAAGACCGCCAGCGTGCACGTCTCCAACATCCTCGCCAAGCTCGGCGTGAGCGGCCGCGGCGAGGCGGCGGCGGTCGCCCACCGGCTGCGGCTCTTCGAGGCGGAGACGGCCGTGTAGGTCCCGGAGGAGAGGCCCGGGGCCCGTCGGCGCGGCTGACGGAGGATCGGCCGAACGGGGGGCGCGAGGGGCGCGTGTGAGCGCGCGCCCCTCGACCGTGCGCCGCCGACACCCACCGGAAGGACTGGACCAGCGCTGCCGCCGGGCGTCCGCTCATTACTCTAAGTTGAATGCACGTGCCGTTGAGTGACGGCAGTGGTGTAGTGTCCCGAGCGGGAACACCGGTACGGCAGAGCGGAACGGGCCCCCCGCGACATGATGTTGACGTGGCGTCAGATCGCGCGGCCGCGCCGCCGCACAGCCGTGGTCCGGGCACGGACGAGCCCCGGGCCGGAGGGGGAGATGTCGAGTGAACTCCACCGATGCGGTGCTGCCCGCCGAGGTCCCGGCCCCCGCACCGGCCTCCGGGGCGGCTGCCGGATCGAGCTCCGCGCCCGCTCCGCGCTCCCGCGCACGCCTCTGCCGCACCGTCCGAGGCCGCCGCTCCGCGAGACCCGGCCGGCCCGGTCGGCCCGCGCGCCGCATCGGGGTCCCGGCCGTCCTGCTCGTCCTGCTCGGCGCCGGCTACACCACCGGCGCCGCCCTCGGCTGGGGCTCCCGCGAAGTCTCCCTGGTCATGGGTGACTTCGGCCTCGCCGCGGCCGCCGCCGCGGCCGCCCTCTCCTGTCTGGTGCACGGCTTCCGGGTCGGCGGCCCGGCCCGGTCCGCCTGGCTGCTCTTCGGCCTGGCCTCCGCCGTGGTCGCCTTCGGCAACGGCGCCTGGGGCTGGTACGAGGTCGTGCTGCGCACCCCGCTGCCGCAGGACTCGCCCGCCGACTACGCCTTCCTGCTGTTCGCCCCGCTCGCCATCACCGGCCTGCTGGTGCTCGCCCAGCGCCCGCGCACCTTGGCCGGCTGGTTCTGCCTGCTGCTGGACGGCTGGCTGGTCGCCGGCTCGCTGTTCACCCTCAGCTGGAGCCTCGCGCTCGGCCGCACCGCCCAGGGCCAGTCCGGCGACCCGATGGAGGTCGCGCTCGCCCTCGCCTACCCGGTGATGGACATCCTGCTGGTCAGCCTGGTCGTCGGGCTGCGCTTCCGGCGCCGGGACGGCAACCGGGCGGCCGTCCACACCGCGATGCTCGCGCTCGCCGTCACCGTGGTCTGCGACGCCCTGTTCACCGCCCCCGAACTGCGCAACAGCTACCACTCCGGCGAACTGCTCGACGCCGGCTGGTTCGCCGGCAGTCTGCTGCTCGCCTGGGCCCCGTGGTCCCCGGACGCCCGCCGCTCCTCCCGCGAGCACCCCTCGGCCGGCGGCCTGCCCCGGCGCCGGGTCGCCTCCACCTTCAGCGCGCTCACCCCGTACGCCGCGGCCGCCGTCTGCACCGCCGGCATCCTCTACAACGCCCTCGGCGACGGCCACCCCGTCGACCGGGTGGTACTGGCCGCCGCCTGCACCGTCGGCCTCGCGCTGATCGTGCGGCAGGGCGTGATGCTGCTCGACAACCTCTCGCTCGCCCAGGAGCTCGCCCACAAGGAGGCGCACTTCCGCTCCCTGGTGCAGGGCTCCAGCGACGTCATCATGATCGCCGCCGCCGACGGCGAGCTGTCCTACGTCAGCCCCGCCGCCCTCGGCGTGTACTCCCGCGACCCGGAGGACCTGGTCGGCGGCAACCTGCTCGACCTGGTCCACCCCGAGGACGTCGAACGGGTGCTCCGCGAGGTCCGCCGCTTCCTCGCCCGCAGCCACCTGCCCGGCCTCGCCGAGAGCACCGAGCCCTCCGCCCGGGTCGAGTGCCGCATCCGCTCCGGCACCGGCGAGTGGCTGCACGTGGAGTCCACCCTCAACCGGCACCGCGACGGACTGATCCTCAACAGCCGCGACGTCACCGAGCGGGTCGCCCTCCAGGCCCAGCTGCAGCACAACGCCTTCCACGACCCGCTCACCGACCTGCCCAACCGGGCGCTGTTCGTCCAGCGGCTCGGCGCGGCCCTGGGGGCCGGCGGTTCCGACGGCGCCCCCGGCCCCGGAGGCCCGGGCTCGGGCGGTTCGGGCGCGGGCGGTTCGGACGGCCGGGCGGGCGACCGGGACGGCGTCGCCGTCCTCTTCCTCGACCTCGACGGCTTCAAGGCCGTCAACGACACCGTCGGCCACCAGGCCGGCGACGAACTGCTCGTCCAGGCCGCCGGCCGGCTGCGCCGCGCGGTGCGCTCCGGCGACACCGTGGCCCGCTTCGGCGGCGACGAGTTCGCCGTGCTGGTCTGCGGCCGGCTCGGCCCGGAGCGCGTCCGCGACCTCGCCGAGCGGGTCCGCGCCGCGCTCTCCGAGCCGTACTGGATCGGCGGCGCGGAGCTCGGCGTCGCCGCCAGCATCGGCATCGCCTTCGCCTCGCCCGGCCACGGCCCCGACCCCAAGGCCGCCACCGACGAGCTCATGCGCAACGCCGACCTCGCGATGTACCGCGCCAAGTCCCGGGGCAAGGGCCGGGTGGTGCTCTACCGGCCCGGCATGCGGGCCGAGGTCGAGCGCCGCAGCGAACTGGAGGCGCGGCTGCGCACCGCCGTCCGCGAGGGCGGCTTCACCCTGCTCCACCAGCCCGTGGTGGACCTCGCCACCGGCGTGGTCGTCGGCCTCGACGCCCAGCCCCGCTGGCGCTCCGCACAGGGCCTGCTGCTCACCCCCACCGAGTTCCTGCGCACCGCCGAGCCCGGCGACGCGGCCGCCCGGTTCGCCCGCTGGCTGCTCCAGGAGGCGGTCACCGCGGCCGCCGCCCGCCGCCGCGACCGGGCCGGCTCGGTGCCCGTCCGGGTCCGGCTCACCGCCGAGCGGATCTGCGCCCCCGGCCTGTACGAGACGGTCGCCGCCGCGCTGCGCGAGAGCGGCCTGCCCCCCGAGCTGCTGGTGGTCGAACTGGCCAGGACGGGCCCGGACCGCACCGCCGACGAGGTGGCCCGCAGGCTCTCCGCGCTGCGCCGCCTCGGGGTGTCCACCGCGGTCGGCGGCTTCGGTGCGGGCGGCGGCTCGCTCGGGGCGCTGGCCCGGCTGCCGCTGGACACCCTCGGGCTCGACCGCAGCCTCGTCCAGGAGGTCGCCGACTCCGCCCTCGCCCGGGCGCTGGTCGGGCACGCGCTGCGGCTCGGCCGGGACCTCGGCCTGGTGACCGCCGCCGACGGGGTGGACCACCCGCGGCAGGCCGTGGTGCTGCAGGAGCTCGGCTGCCGCCAGGCGCAGGGCCCGGTCTTCGCGCCGCCGCTGGACGAGCCGCGGCTGCGCCGGGCGCTGGCCCGCCGCTCGTACCCGGTGCCGCGGCCGGCCGGGTCGGCGTCCGGGCGCCGTCCGCACCTCGCCGCGGACACCCGGGCGGGTGGCCGGGCCGAGGCCGCGCCGGGTCGGCCGGGGCACCATCACACCCCCTCCGACCTGCCGGAACGCCACACCGTGGGGGGTCCGTCCGGGGGTCCGCATGGTGAGACCTCCGTCCCACCAGCTTGACACCCCCCGTCGAGGGGGAGGAAGGTCGGTGCCATGCGCACCCGAATTCTCGTACTTGGCGGGCGCGTCGGCTGAGTGGGCCCGTGTGCTCCACATCAGAGAGACCGACGCGCCACCCCTCGCATGCCCTGGGCACGAGGGGTTTTTTGT
>NZ_JBEYFP010000088.1:0-16787 GCF_040634455.1 Kitasatospora sp. NPDC007106 | reverse complement strand
CGCGGGGACGGCCGGCGCCGGTGCCCGGCGGGCGTGCAGCAGCTGCGGCAGCCAGGCCAGCGCCGCGACCAGCGCCAGCAGCGACCAGGCGCCCAGCGAGGCGCGCCAGCCGCCGCCGAGCGCGTGCTCCAGCGGGACGGACACCCCGGCCGCCAGGGTGGCGCCGACCAGCATGGTGGTGGAGTAGACGCCGGTCATCGCGGCGGCCCGGTGCGGGAACTCGCGCTTCACCAGGGCGGGCATCGACACGTTCAGCACGGCGATCGCCACGCCGATCACCACGCACCCGGCGTACAGCGCGGCCGCCGAGGGCAGCACCCGCAGCAGCACGCCCGCGCCGAGCACCAGCACCGCGCCGAGGACGACGCGCTCGGCGCCGAAGCGCCGGGTCAGCCGGGGGGTGAGCGGCGCGCCGACGCCCTGGAAGAGCACCGGCACGGTGGTGATCAGGCCGCTCGCGGTGGCGGAGAGGCCGAGGGAGCGCTGGATCTCCCCGACCATCGGTGAGATCGCCGCCAGGCAGGCCCGCATGTTCAGGGCGACGAGGAGGATGCCGGCGAGCATCAGCGCGGGGTGCGCGAGAGCGGTGCGGGTACGGACCACCGGGGTGGCGACGGGCTGCGGGGCGCGGGTGACCGCCATGGTTGGCAGAGCTCTTTCGAAGTCGGTGCGTCAGAGGTCGGGAGTGCGGGGGCGGGCGCTCGGCCCCGTCGTCACTTCCGGGCCGCGATGGCGGCGATCAGCTGCTCGACGGCGGCCGTCGGCCCCGCCAGCAGCGCGCGACAGGCCGCCTCGGCCCGGTCCGGGTCGCCGCTCTCCACCGCGTCGACCAGTGCCTCGTGGGTCTCCAGCGAGACCTCGGGCATATCGTGGTCGCCGAAGGCCGTCCGCATCGCCTCGCGCACCGAGGCGCCGAAGTAGCGGTACAGCTCGGCCAGCGCCGGGTTGTGGGCGGCCTCGACCACCGCGGTGTGGAACTCCAGGTCGTGCTCGACCGTGGCCTCGCGGCCGGCCCGGTCGGGGTGGGCGGCCATCACCTCGGCCTCCCGGGCGAGCGCGGCGCGCATCCGGGCGACGTCCTCGGCGGTGTGCCGGACGGCGGCCAGCCGGGCGGCCTCCGCCTCCAGCGCGGCGCGCACCTCCAGCACGTCCCGGACGCCGGAGCGCTGCACGCCGCGCAGCACCGCGCCCGGGTCGGTGGTGGAGCGGACGAAGGTGCCCTCGCCCTGCCGGGAGACCAGCATCCCGGAGTGCGCCAGCACCCGGATCGCCTCGCGCACGGTGTTCCGCCCGACCTGCAGGCGCTCGGCCAGTTCGTGCTCGGTGGGGATGCGCTCCCCGACCGGCCACACGCCCGCGCCGAGCTGCTCGCGCAGCTGCTCGATGGTCTCGTCGACCAGGGAGCGGCGCCCTGCGGCGTGCAGTCCGTCGGTGCGGCCGGGCATGGCGGGGCTCCCTTCACGAGCCGGAGGTCGGCTTGCCCAGTCATCCTACAACTGGACTGGTGCGGCAACCGACCTAGAATCGGCTACTCCCGAGTTCGTCGCATCTCCTTCGAGAGTCGGCCACGGGACTTGTCCGATTGTGCAATCGGCGGCCCGGACCGTGACTCTTCAATGATGCCTTTATATGCTCCGCAGAAGCTCACGCGGCAGTACTCCACCAGGGTGCGTTGCTGCGGCACGTGTTGGCTGCGCCGGTGGAAGGTGTACGAATGTCAGGCCAGAGGGCGGGGGCGTCGGACCACGACGCCGGCTGGTGGCACGACGATGCCCCGTACCAGGACGGCTACCGCCACGACGCCCCGCGCCGCGACGACGCCTTCACCGCGCCCCCGGGCCGACCCGCGGCACCGCGGCCGCGCCGCAGCGAGGAGCAGGACCCGCGGGTGCCCCGCCAGGGCGGCCGCGCCGATGCGCGGCGCGGTCAGCAGGGCGGCCGCGGTGGCGGTGGCGACGACGGCTCCGGCGGCGGCCGGGCGGACGCCCGCCGGGCCCGCAAGCGGCCGAAGGGCCGCAAGAAGGTCGTGGTCTGGGTCGCGGTCGCCACGCTCGGTCTCGCCACCGCCGCGGGCGGTGCGCTCTACCTGAAGTTCAGCGGCAACATCAAGGCGTTCGACGGCGACGGCCTCAGCAAGAACCGGCCCGACGCCGCGAGCCCGGACGCCAACGGCCACACCCCGATCAACGTCCTGCTGATCGGCTCCGACTCGCGCAGCGGCGACAACAAGGACCTCGGCGGCGGCGAGGACGGCGGTGCCCGCTCGGACACCACGATCCTGCTGCACGTCTACGCCGACCACAAGCACGCCGTCGGCGTCTCCTTCCCCCGCGACGCCCTGGTCGAGATTCCGCCCTGCAAGCTGCCCGACGGCTCGTGGACGAAGAAGAAGACCGACGTCATGTTCAACAGCGCCTTCTCGACCGGCAACACCGAGGAGGGCAATCCGGCCTGCACCCAGAACACGGTGGAGGCGCTCACGAACATACGCGTCGACCACACCATGGTGGTGAACTTCGAGGGCTTCTCCGCGATGACCTCGGCGGTCGGCGGCGTCAACGTCTGCCTCCCCAACGCCATCTACGAGGGTGACCTCAACCCCAACCTGGGCAGGAAGGGCAAGCAGCTCTACCCCAAGGGCGAGCAGAAGGTCGAGGGCAAGGCCGCGCTCGACTACGTCCGGCTGCGGCACGGCATCGGCGACGGCTCCGACGTCGGCCGGATGAAGCGCCAGCAGGCCTTCATGGCCTCGCTGATCAAGAGCGTCAAGAGCAAGGGCATGGACCCGACCACGCTGCTGCCGCTCGCCGACGCCGCCACCAAGTCGATGATCGTCGACCCGGGCCTCAACTCCCCGGCCAAGCTGATCTCCTTCGCCATGCAGATGAAGGACATCGACCTCCACAACATCAAGTTCCTGACCACGCCGTGGAAGTTCTCCGGCGCCCGGATCGACCTCGTCCACCCCGACGTCGACACCCTGTGGCAGGCCCTCAAGGCCGACCGCACCCTGGACGGCCAGGACGCCAGCGCCGACACCGGCGCCTCGGCCCCCGCGGCCCCCGCCCCCAGCCCCACCCCGGTGACCGTCGACGGCTCCGGCATCAAGGTCGGCGTCTACAACGGCACCCTGACCACCGGGCTCACCACCAAGGCGGCCTCCACCCTCACCGGCTCCGGCTTCACCATCGCGGCCCGCGGCAACGCCGCCGCGCAGAACCACGAGAAGACGCTGGTGCAGTACGGCCCCGGCCAGAAGGAGGAGGCCGAGCAGGTGGCCAAGCTCTTCCCCGGCGCCACCCTGCAGTCCTCCACCAAGGCCGGCGTCAGCCTGGTGCTCGGCACGGACTACGCGACCGGGTCCGGCGGCGCGGCCGGTGCGGTGCCCAGCACCCTGCCGTCCAGCGTCGCCAAGGAGGCCCGCTCCGCCGACGACGACCCCTGCTCCAACGTCAGCTACGGCTGACCGGGCCGCGCCGGGCCGGCACCACCGGCCCGGCGGCCCGCCGTGCGGACGGGCGGTGACGGGCCCGGCTCAGGCCAGGCCGAAGACCCGCTCCAGCACCACGGCCACGCCGTCCTCGTCGTTGCCGGCGGTCACCTCGTCGGCCACCGCCCGCAGCTCCTCGTGCGCACCCGCCATCGCCACCCCGTACGAGGCCCAGGCGAACATCGGGATGTCGTTCGGCATGTCGCCGAAGGCGATGGTCTCGGTGCGCTTCACCCCGAGCCGCATCGCGGCCACCGCCAGGCCGGTCGCCTTGGACAGCCCCGGCGGCAGCAGCTCGACCACGCCCGGACCGGCCATCACCACGCCGACCAGCCCCCCGGCCGCCTGCACCGCGGCCGCCGCGAGGGCGTCGTCGGAGAGCTCCGGGTGCTGGACGTACAGCTTGGCCACCGGCTCCACGAGCAGCTCGTCACGGGCGGCGTGCGCCACCGGCAGCTCGGTGCCGATCCGCAGCCGGAAACCCGGGCCGGCCAGCACCCGGCCGTCCAGGCCGTCCTGGTTGGCGGCCACCGCCAGCGGGCCGGTCAGCTCCTCGATCGCGGCCAGCGCCCGCGCGGCCACCTGCCGGTCCAGGGTGAGCGAGGTGAGCAGCCGGTGCGCCCCGGCGTCGTACACCTGGGCGCCCTGGCCGCAGACCGCTATGCCGGTGTAGCCGATCTCGTCGAAGACCGGGCGCGCCCAGGCCGCCGAGCGGCCGGTCACGACGATGTGCCGGGCCCCGGCGTCGACCGCGCCCGCGAGGGCGTCCAGCGTCCGCGCGCTCACCTTCTCGGCGGAGGTGAGCAGGGTCCCGTCGAGGTCGGTGGCGACCAGCCGGTACGGCAGGCCGCCACCGGGGGCGGTGCTCACTTGGCGACGGGCTCGATCACCGAGCGGCCGCCGAGGAAGGGCCGCAGCGCCTCGGGGACGACCACCGAGCCGTCGGCCTGCTGGTGGTTCTCCAGGATCGCCACGATGGTGCGCGGGACGGCGACCAGGGTGCCGTTCAGCGTGGCCAGCGGGCGGACCTTGCCCTCCTCGCGCATCCGGATGGAGAGCCGGCGCGACTGGTACTCGGTCGTGTTGGAGGTCGAGGTGACCTCGCGGTACTTGCCCTGGGTCGGGATCCACGCCTCGATGTCGAACTTGCGCGCGGCGGAGGAGCCGAGGTCGCCCGAGGCGACGTCGATCACCCGGTAGGGCAGCTCCAGCGCGTTGAGGAAGTCCTTCTCCCACTGGAGCAGGCGGCGGTGCTCCGCCTCGGCCTCCTCCGGGGAGGTGAAGACGAACATCTCCACCTTTTCGAACTGGTGGACCCGGATGATGCCGCGGGTGTCCTTGCCGTAGGTGCCCGCCTCGCGGCGGAAGCAGGACGAGAAGCCCGCGTAGCGCAGCGGCAGCTGGCCCGCGTCGAGGATCTCGTCCATGTGGTAGGCGGCGAGCGGGACCTCGCTGGTGCCGACCAGGTAGCGCTCCTCCTCGGGGAGGTAGTACACGTTCTCGGCGGCCTGGCCGAGGAAGCCGGTGCCGTCCATGGCAGCCGGGCGGACCAGGGCCGGGGTGATCATGGCGGTGAAGCCGGCCGCGGTGGCCTGCGCCATCGCCATGTTGACCAGGGCGAGCTCCAGCAGCGCGCCGACGCCGGTCAGGTAGTACGAGCGGGCGCCGGCGACCTTGGCGCCGCGCTCGGTGTCGATCGCGCCCAGGATCTGGCCGAGCTCGACGTGGTCGCGGGGCTCGAAGCCCTCGGCGGCGAAGTCGCGCGGGGTGCCGACCTCCTCCAGCGTGACGAAGTCCTCCTCGCCGCCGACCGGGGCGGCCGGGTCGATGAGGTTCGCCAGCGAGCGGAGCAGGCGGTCCGCCTCCTCCTTGGCCTCGTTCTGCTCGGCGTCGGCGGCCTTCACCTCGGTGGCGAGGTCTTTGGTGCGCTGGAGCAGCGCGGCCTTCTCCTCGCCCTGGGCCCTGGCGACCAGCTTGCCGAGCGACTTCTGCTCGTTGCGGAGCTCGTCGAAGCGACTGCCCGAGGACCGGCGCCGTTCGTCGGCGGAGAGGAGGGCGTCGACGACGTCGACGTCCTCACCACGGACGCGCTGCGAGGCGCGCACTCGGTCGGGGTCCTCACGGAGCAGGCGAAGGTCAATCACGGGCCAAGCGTACCGGTGGCCGGGCCCCGGACCGGAACCGGTTTCCCGGGGTTTCGCGCCGGATCCCCGCCCGGCCCGCACCGCCCCCGCGGCCGACCCGCCCGACCCGTGCCCGGGGAGGGTCGAGGCCGCCGTCCGTGATTCACTGTTTTCGGAACCGACCGGCGACTCCGCCCGCTTTGCCCTTTCCTGTTCGGGATTCTGCGAGCCTGTCCGGCGGTGTTCCGTCCGGGGGCGCGACCGGGGCCGTGGAGAGCCGCGGACGCCCTGGGGATAACCTCCGCGATCCTGTGGATAACTCCTGTGGGGAACCGCGTCCGAGGGTGTTTGTCCACAGGCCCCGCTCCGGCCCTGTGGACGAACCGAAAGCCGAGGCGTGCGGCGCGATTCACGGAGGAATTGAGGTTTGAAACCTCGATGAGCCTTCTCGGGTGAGGGAATTCGCTCGCTCGAACAGGTGATTTGCTGGCAGAAGGGTGACTCTGGTGCGATGAGTCACCTCTGCAGCCAAGTGTGATGATCTGACCAGTTCAGGTAGTGGCTATACCGTTTTGTCGACTTGACCCGCAGCCTGTGGATAACCCGGAACCCGTGCACCCTGTGGACGAAGCGTCCGACCTGTGGATGAACGGCCGCCCCGCGGCCGTTCCCACCACCGTGACCGAACCGGTCAGAGCTCCCCGCGGCCGTCCAGGCAGCGGGACAGCCAGTCCGCCGCCTCCGAGAAGTCCGCGTCGGTCGTGCCCGGCCGCACCGGCCGCTGACTGCCCCGGTCCGCCCGCGGGTACGACCCGAGGAACCGCACCTGCGGACAGATCCGCTTGAGGCCCATCAGCGCCTCGGAGACCCGCCGCTCGCTCAGGTGCCCCTCGCAGTCGATCAGGAAGCAGTAGTTGCCCATGCCCTCGCCGGTGGGCCGGGACTCGATGCGCATCAGGTTGATGCCGCGCACCGCGAACTCCTGCAGCAGCTCCAGCAGCGCACCCGGGTGGTCGTCCGGCAGCCAGACCACCATCGAGGTCTTGTCCAGCCCGGTCGGCGAGGAGACCCGCCCCGGCCGGCCCACCAGCAGGAAGCGGGTGGTCGCGTTCGCCGCGTCGTGGATGTCGCTGACCAGCGGCTCCAGCCCGTACAGCGCGGCCGCGAACTCGCCGGCGAAGGCGCCGTCGAAGCGGCCCTCCTGGACGAGCCGGGCGCCGTCCGCGTTGGACGCCGCCGCCTCCCACTGGGCGTCCGGCAGGTTCGCCGCCATCCAGCGCCGCACCTGCGGCTGCGCCACCGGGTGGCTGGTGACCGTCTTGACGTCGGCCAGCGAGGTGCCCGGACGCACCAGCAGCGCGAAGGTGATCGGCAGCAGCACCTCGCGGTAGATCATCAGCGGCGCGCCCGAGGCCAGCTCGTCGCTGGTCGCGGTGACGGCGCCCTCCACCGAGTTCTCCACCGGCACGAACGCCCCGGCGGCCTCGCCCGCCCGGACGGCGTCCAGCGCGGCCGGGACGGAGGCGAGCGGCACCAGCTCGCGGGTCGCCGCCTCCGGCAGCGTGCGCAGTGCGGCCTCGGTGAAGGTGCCTTCCGGCCCGAGATAGGTGTAGCGGGTCGCCGACATGCCGCCTCCGTACGCGGTGGTGCTGAGCAGTACTCGGCCTGCCACCATAGTCACTCCCGGCGCCCGGCCGGACACCGTTCCGCCCAGTGGTCGCCCGTCCCGGCCGGCCGCGCGAGGGGCGCGGCCGACCGGCGACGGGCCGTGGTCAGCCGACCTTCAGCTGCTCGGTGGCCGTGCTCTGGTCGATGTCCGAGGAGCGGACGGTCACCGACACCACCCAGTTCCCGGCGAGCGGCAGCTGCGCGGTGCCGGACCAGCGCCCGGTGTCCTGCGCCGCCAGCGTGACCGGCAGCGGGCCGAGGTCCCGGTCCGGCAGGGTGAAGGCGAGCTGCACCTCGGGCACCGAGACCGGCTTGCCGGACTTGTCGTCCAGCTTCAGCGTCACCTCGTTCGGCCCGGTCGCGACCGGGTTCACCGTCACGGTGGCGGTGCCCTTGGCGTTCGGGGTGCTGCCGCCGGTGTCGTACGGCAGCTTCAGCTCCACCGTCCGGCCCGGCACGGTACTCGCCCCGGCGGTGGGCGACTGCGAGGTCGCGGCGACCGCCTCGGCCACCCGGCCGGGCGGCGAGTTGGTCAGCATCGTGGTCACCACCAGCACGGCGACCGCGACCGCCGACTCCAGCAGCACCGTCCGCCGCAGCCCGGTCCGGGCCGGCCCGCCGTCGCGGCTGCGCCGCTCGGAGGCCCGGTCGCGGGCGGCCCGCTGACGGGCCAGCTGGGCCAGCCGCGCGGGGTCGTCCCCGCCCTTCCCGCCGTCCGCGGCCGCCGTTGCCGCCCGCTTGCCGCCGACGGCCGCCCCGGCGCCGGCCTCCCGCTCCGCAGTCCCGTCGGAGGCCTTCCCGCCCGAGGCCGTCCCGTCCGAGGCGGCCTCGTCGGCGGTCTCGTCGGCGGTCTCGTCCGTCCCGTCCGCGGTCGCGCCGGCCGTCCGGAGCCGGGCCACCCAGGCGCGGGAGATCCAGGCCAGGCCGACCATGCCGGCCACCAGACCGGTCTTGATCAGCAGCAGCCGCCCGTACTCGGTGTCGACCAGCGCGCCCCAGCTGCCCAGACCGCGCCAGGCCTGGTAGACGCCGGTCACGGTCAGCACCGTCACGGCGGCCAGCGCCAGCTTGGAGAACCGCTCGACCGCCGCGGCCGGCACGCCGTGCCGCAGCCCGACCAGCAGGGTGGCCAGACCGCCCAGCCAGAACGCCATCGCCAGCAGGTGCAGGGCGGCGGTGGGCAGCGCCAGCGGCACCTGGATGCCGACCGAGGAGTGGTCGGCGCCGACCCAGGTCGCGCTCAGGGCGACGGCGAGCACCGCCCCGCCGACGCCCAGCCCGAGCCGGGCGTCCCGCAGCGGTCGGTCGGCGGCGCGCCGCTCCAGCGCCCGCAGCTCCGCCTCCTCGCCCTCCTCGGTGCCGGGCTCCGCGGCGGCCGCAGGCTCCGCGGCGTCCCCGGTGCCGTCGGCGCCGTCGGCGTCCGACGGGTCCTGGGCCGTCCGGTCCTGGCCGAGCTGGCCGACCAGCAGCGACAGGAACACGCCGCCCGCGGCGAGCAGCAGCAGCCGGGCGGCGAGCGCGGTCCCGATCCGCTCGTCCAGGGTGGCCCGCACCAGCGACAGGTCGAAGGCCTGCGAGATCCCGGTGCCGCGCTCGTACGGGCCGCGCAGCAGCAGCACCGCGACGGTGGAGACCAGCAGCGCGATCCAGCCGGTCATCAGCAGCCGCTGCACCTGGTGCACGGCGACCCCGCGCGGCCAGCAGATCAGCACGAAGGCGGCCGCGCCGACCAGCAGCGCGAAGGCCGCGTACGCGACCGTCCGGGCGGTGCCGTAGGCGGCCGCGACCACGGCGTCCGGTTCGGCGCCCTGCACCGCGGAGGCCGAGACCGTGGTGTCCGAGGGCGCGCCGATGGAGAAGGTGAACGCGCCGCCCACCGGGTGGGAGTCCTCGGAGACGGCCCGCCAGGCGACGGTGTACGTGCCGTTGCCCAGGCCCTGGCGCAGCGTCACCCGGGCGCTGGCCTCCTTGCCGTCGGCGTGGGCCGCGTCGCCGTTGTCGACCTGCTTGCCGGCCGGGTCCAGCACCCGCACCGAGTCGGCGGTCAGCGAGACGCCCTCGCTGAAGGTCAGCGTGACGGCGGCAGGTGCGGTGGCGGTGACCGCACCCTGCGCCGGGTCGGTGGAGACCAGCGTGGCGTGCGCGGCGGCGGTGCCTGCGCCGCCGAACAGCAGGGCGACGGCCGCCGCCAGTACGGCCAGCAGCGCCGCGACTCTCCTCGGCATCAGTGTCAGCTCCCGGGCCGGTAGGTGAGCGGCTTCACCGGCACGGTGACGGTGATGGTGCCGCTCTTGGCGAAGGTGAGGTCCAGTTCCAGTTCGTCCCCGACGGCGGGCGGCTTCTGCCATCCCATGATCATCAGGTGGTGGCCGCCGCGGGCCAGTTCCAGTGCGCCGTGGGCCGGCACCTGGAGGCTGTCGACCGCGGTCATCGTCGACTCGCCGGAGGTGTGCATGG
The DNA here is from genome assembly GCF_040634455.1 of Kitasatospora sp. NPDC007106. Lineage (NCBI taxonomy): Bacteria > Bacillati > Actinomycetota > Actinomycetes > Kitasatosporales > Streptomycetaceae > Kitasatospora > Kitasatospora sp. NPDC007106. The sequence goes on along the minus strand of NZ_JBEYFP010000088.1, from coordinate 7,049 downwards.
TGACGGAGCCGGCGTCCGGGCTGGTCACCGCGACGAGCCGGTCGGCCGCCCCGCCGTCGTTGCGGACGGTGAAGTAGCCGGCGCCCATCCCGCCGGGCAGCGCCGGCACCGGGACGTAGCTGCCGACGATGCTGAGGTCGGCCCGTCCGTCGTCGGATCCCGTTCCGCACGCCACGAGTATCGTCCCGGTGGCCAGCACCGCGGACAGTCCCGCGCCGATCAGCGCGGAACGCCGGAACGCCCGGCTCACGCCGGCACCCCCTTCGCCAGCAGCGCCAGGTCGTGGCTGTAGGTCTCGACCGTGCTGCTGCCCATCCACAGCACGTGGGCCTTGTCGTCGGAGGGCAGGAAGGCCAGCACCTGGGCGCCGTGCGCCGAGGTCACCGAACCGTCGGCGTTCACCACCGGGTCCTGCACGGCGACGCCCACCGTCCGGGCGGCGGTCTTCACCTCGGCGAGGTCGCCGGTGAGGCCGATGAAGCCCTTGCCCATCGAGTCCAGCCAGGTGCGCAGCACCTTCGGGGTGTCCCGCTCCGGGTCGGTGGAGACGAAGACGACGTCGATCTTCTTCTGCTCCTCGGCGGAGAGCTTGGACATCGCCACCCCGATGTCGCCCATGGTGGTGGGGCAGACGTCCGGGCAGCTGGTGTAGCCGAAGAACAGCACGACGGGCCGGCCGGCGGTCCGCTTGCGCAGGTCGAACGGCTGCCCGGAGGTGTCGGTCAGGACGAGGTCGGGCTTGTCGAAGTGCTTGCTCAGCACGCTGCCCCGGTAGGCGGAGCTGCTGCTCTCCTTGCTGACCTTCGCCGCGCCGGTGCCACCGCCCGCGGAGGACGAGCAGGCGGTGAGCGCGAGGGCGGCGGACAGGGCCAGGGCGGCCGCGCCGAGCAGCCGGGCCTTCGGACGGGGGGTGTGGGCCATGGCGTTGGGACTTCCGATCGTGCGGGTCGGGGGATCGGCCCGGCGGGCCGCACCGGGGTGCGGCCCGCCGGGCACCGGGTCAGGAGGCGGGGCCGCTCTTGCGGCGCAGGCCGGCCACGCCGAGCGCGGCACCGATCACGCCGACCACGATGCCGACCACACCGAGGGTGCGGGCGGTGGAGTCGTCGGCCTTGGCGGCGGCCTGGTCGCCGGAGGCGTCCTGGGAGGCGTGGTGGTCGGCGGCCGGCGCGGCGGAGGCGGCCGCGGCGGCCTTGGTGAGGGTCAGCACCGGGGCGGGCTTGGCGGGCTCGGGCTGGCCCTCCTTGGCCTCCTCGATCCAGCGGACGACCTCGCCGTTGTCGTAGGTCTGCAGGGCCTTGAAGGTCAGCTTGTCGGTGTCGGTCGGCATGGCGCCGAGCGAGACCCGGAACTCCTGGAACTGGCCGGGGGCGATCTTGGTGCCGGCGTCCGCGGTCCAGGTGATCTTGGAGACCGCCTCGGTGATGTCCTTGCCGTGCGCGTTCAGCGGCTTGTCGAGCTTGGACTTCTCCAGGACGGCCGTCCAGCCGGGCAGCGGCTGGATCCGCACCGAGGCCATCGGGTGGTCCATCGGCAGGCTGACCTCCAGCTTCACGGTGGAGGCGGTGTCACTCTCGTCCGGCACCCGGAACGCCACGGCGGTGTAGCCGCCCTGCGGGACGCTGCCCGGCTGGACGGTGACGTGGGCGGCGGCCGGCCCGGCCAGCGCGACGACGGCGGCACCGGCGACGGCGGCGGCGAGGGCGGTCCGGCGGGCAGGAGTGGTACGCATGATGGGTTCTCCCAGGGGAGCGGGGCGCACGGCGGCTACGGGGCCGCACGGGTGCGCCGGGCTTGGTGGTGGTGCTGGTGAGGGCCGTTCCGCATCGGTGCGGTCCGGCCGGCAGCGCGCGCCACGGCCCGTGCCGGGCGGTCAGCGCGCGAACGCCACCACGGGCGGCCCGCGCCGCACCAGGCTGTGCACCAGGGCGACCGCCCCGGGCAGCGGGACGTCCTCGGCCCGGCGGCGGGGCGCGACCGGCGCGGCCGCGGGCACCCCGAGCAGGACGGCGGCGAGCATCGCCACCGCACGGCGCAGCGGGGCGGACCACTCGCGGGCCGCCGCCGCGGTGAGCTTCACCAGCCGCCACAGCGCGGCCTCGCCGCGCCGCAGCCACCAGCCGGCCACGACCGCCGCCGCCAGGTGGCCCAGCAGCATCGCCGGGCCCGTCCCGAACAGGCCGGAGGCGGCGTGCCCGGCGCCCGCGGCGGCGTACGCGTGCGGGTCCAGACCGGCGTCGCTGATCAGCTGCTCCGGGCTCGTGCCCGCGGGCAGCCGGGTGACGCCGTTGCCGGGCATGTCGTCGCAGAGCAGCCGTCCGGCGGCCTCCGGCATCGACATGCCCGCCATGTGGTGGGCGCGGGCCGGGGTCAGGGTGTGGAAGAGCAGGTGCAGGCCCAGCTGGCCCGCGCCCAGTGCCGCGGTGATCGCCCCGAGCGAGCGTTCGCGCCCGCCGAGCGCCGCGGCCAGCAGCACCACCGCGGCGAATCCGGCCGCCAGTGCGGGCAGGGCGACGTCCCCGCCGCCCACCGCGGCGTGGCCGGCGGCCGCCACCAGGGTGCACACCAGCGCGAACGGCACCGCGCGCGCCACCCGCAGGTCCCAGGCCGCGGCCTGCACCCCGTCGGCGGGGGCGGCGGCGCCTGCGAACGGGGCGGCGGGGTGGGCAGTCATGGCCGGGCCATCATCTCACCGCTCACACCGCCCCCACGGGCAGGGTGGGAAATACGCCGAATGACCCTTTCGGCCCGGCGTGCGGGCCGAAGCGTGCGCCGCGCGGCACACTGTTCCGCACCAGTCCATCCGCCGAACGGGCGGTCGCGGCGCGCGCCGACGGTTCGCTGCCCAAACCCCCGGAGATACCTAGTCGTATGTGGAGCCGCAGCCAGGAGGGACCTCCCGTGGACATCTGGTGGACTCTGCACCTCAAGCGCGACCCGGCCAGCGTGCCGCTGGCCCGCCGCATCCTGATGGGTGCCATGGACACCGCCGGCGTCGACCCGCAGATCGCCTACGACCTCGGGATCGCCCTCACCGAGGCCTGCGCGAACGCCGTCGAGCACGCCGCGACCGGCCGCCCCGACGACGGGTTCCAGGTCACCGCGGCGATCGCCGGCGACCGGCTGCGGATCGAGGTCGTCGACTCCGGGCCCGGCCTGCCGCCGATCGCCCCGGCCGTCCCGGGTGTCCCGGGCGTCCTGGCCGCCGACGGCCACCGCGGCCCGGCCGCCTCCGCGGCCCGTCCGTCCCCGCGCCGCTGCCGCACCCGCCGCGGCCGGGCCACCCTCGGCCCCCCGCCGCTCGGCGGCCGCCACCCGCGCCGCACCGACCGCCCCGGCCCGTACGACACCCACGTCCTGCCGGCCGGCCGCCCCGCCGCGGTGCGCACCCCCGACCCGGACGTCCTGCCCGACCTCGGTGCCGAGTCCGGCCGCGGCCTCTTCCTGATCCACGCGCTCACCGACCACGTCCAACTCCGCAACCACCCCCTGCGCGGCGCGATCGTCAGCTTCGACAAGATCCTCAAGTGGCAGGACGACGCCCTCCTGCGCGCCGCCTCCTGAACCGCGGGCCCGGGGCGCGGGGCCGCCGGATTGCCGCCCGCCCGACCCCGGCGCAGCATGGCGGCATGAGGTATCAGATGCGCGCCGAGTACGGCCCGTCCGGCCCGTCCGACGGGGTGAAGACCTGGCACATCAGCCACGACGGCTCCTCCGTCGCCCTGTGCGGGCGGGACCTGAGCCCGGCGTCGGCCGTCCAGGACCCGGAGATGTGGTCCCGCTCGCCGGACCTCAACTGCCACACCTGCGGGGCGCTGTTCCTGCGCGAGACGCCGTACATGCCGGCCGAGCACGAGTGACCGGATCGCCCGTGCCGGGACCGGCGGGCCCGTAGCGTGGGCGCCATGGAGCCGATGACGCCCCTCGTCCCCGCGGCCGCCCGACTGCGGGCCGGCGACCCGCCGCTCGCCGAGCACGTCGAGCGCCTGTGCACCCGGATCGACCGGATCGACCCGGTGCTGCGCGCCTTCGTCCCGGAGCCCGGCCGGCACGACCGGCTGTCGGCGGCGGCGAAGGAGCTGGAGGCGCGGTACCCGGACCCGGCCGGGCGTCCGCCGCTGTACGGCGTGGCGGTCGGGGTCAAGGACGTGGTGCACGTCGACGGCCTGCCCACACACGCCGGTTCGGCGCTGCCGCCGGGGGTGCTGGCCGGGCCGGAGGGGCCGCTGGTGGGGCGGCTGCGCGCGGCCGGGGCGCTGGTCGCGGGCAAGACGGTGACGGCGGAGTTCGCCGTCCTCGCACCCGGGGCGACCCGCAATCCGCACGACCTGGGCCACACCCCGGGCGGGTCGAGCAGCGGTTCGGCGGCGGCCGTCGCGGCGGGGCTGGTGCCGCTGGCGATCGGCACCCAGACCGTCGGGTCGATGATCCGCCCGGCGGCGTACTGCGGCGTGGTGGGATTCCGGCCGACCTACGGGCGGGTCCCGGCGGAGGGGATCGTCCCGCACGCGCCGACGCTGGACACCGCGGGCTGGTACGCGGCCGACCTCGCCGGGGTACGGCTGGCCGCCGCGCTGCTCTGCGACACCTGGGCCGCGCAGCCCGCCGGGCCGCCGGAGCGGGAGCCCGTCCTCGGCGTCCCGGTCGGCGGCTACCTGGACGAGGTGCACCCCGAGGCGCTCGCCGCCTTCGAACACACCGTGCGGGGCCTCGGCCTGACCGTCCGCCGGGTCGACGTGCTGGGCGACTTCGACACCGTGAAGCACCATCTGCGGACGATCATCCGGTACGAGCTGGCGCAGGTGCACCGCGATCTGTTCGCCCGCTTCGGCAGCCTGTACCGGCCGGAGACGGTGGCCGCGATCCGGCACGGCCGGGAGGTCGACCGGGCCGACCACCGGGCCGCGCTGGCCGCCCGGGCGGACTTCCGGCGCCGGGTGGCCGAGGTGACGGCCGATCAGGGTGTGGACGCCTGGGTGACCCCGGCCGCCACCGGCCCGGCGCCGCTCGGCCTGGACTCCACCGGCAGCGCGGTGATGTCGCTGCCGTGGAGCCACGCGGGGCTGCCCGCCGTCTCGCTGCCGGCCGGTGCGCTCGGCGGGCTGCCGCTCGGCCTGCAGTGCGTCGGCGCGGACGGCGGGGACGAACGGCTGCTGGCCGCCGCGGCCGTGATCGGGGAACGCCTGTCGGCGTAGGCTGGCCGCCGACAGCGACGGACGGCCGGCGGAGGAGCGCGGTGGAGACGCCGACCACGGACGGGCGGGTGCAGCGGGGCAACGAGACCCGCCGCGCGGTGCTGGGGCGTGCCGTGGAGGTCGCCTCCGTCGAGGGCCTGGAGGCCCTGTCGATCGGCCGGCTGGCCACCGACCTGGGGCTGAGCAAGAGCGGGGTGTTCGCCAGCTTCGGTTCCAAGGAGGAGCTGCAGCTGGCCGCCGTGCGCGCCGCCCAGCGGATCTTCCGGGACGCGGTGGTCGTCCCGGTCGAGGACCTGCCTCCCGGGCTCGGCGCTCTGCGGGCGCTCTGCGACTCCTGGCTGGCCTACTCGCGCCGCCGGGTCTTCCCGGGCGGCTGCTTCTTCTACGCGGTGTCGGCCGAGTTCGACGCCCGCCCCGGCCCCGTGCGGGACGCCCTCGCGCAGGCCGGCCGGGCCTGGGAGGAGCACCTGACCGACCTGGCGCGCGCCGCCCGGGAGGCCGGCGAGCTCCGCGCCGACACCGACCTCGGCCTGCTGGTCTTCGGCCTGATCGGCATGCTGGAGGCGGCCAACGCCCAGTCGCTGCTGTACGGCGAGGAGCGCCGCTACGACCTCGCCGCGGCCGGTGTCCTGGCGCTGCTGCGCGGCGCGGCGAGCCACCCCGAACTGCTGGCCTGACCCTGCCGCGCCGTCGCCCGGGGAATTCCGTGAGCCTAAAACTGCACGAACGATCGTGCTAATATCTCGCTCCGTCAGGCTCCACCCACCCCGCACCTCCCCGGGGAGACCCCATGGACCGCACCAAGGCACTCGTCGGCACCGCCCTCAACACGGCCGCCCTGATCTCGCCCGACCTCGCCGGCCGGGCCGCCTTCGGCCTCTTCCGCAGGCCCGGCGCACGCAGCCGGGTCCGCCCGGCCGAACGCGAGGTCCACGACCGGGCGCGCACCTCCCACCTCACCGTGGCCGGCAGACGCACCGCGGTCTACCGCTGGGGCGACGGCAGCCGTCCGGTGCTGCTGGTGCACGGCTGGCAGTCCCGGGCCTCGCGCTTCGCCCCACTGGTGGCCCGGCTGCTGGCCGAGGGCCGCAGCCCGGTCGCCTTCGACGCGCCCGCCCACGGCGGTTCCGCCGGCTCGACCACCACGATCCTGGAGTACGGCGAGGCCATCGGCCGGCTGCACGAGCTGGACGGCCCCTTCGAGGCCGTGGTCGCGCACTCCTTCGGGGTGGCCTGCACCTTCCACGCCCTCGGCGAGGGCCTGCGGGCCGACCGCCTCGTGGCGGTCGCCGGCGTCACCGACTTCCGCTACGTGATCGGCGGCTTCCGCGCCCAGCTCGGGCTGTCCGAGCGCGTCTCGCAGCAGGTCGCACGCCGCGTCGAGGAGGTGCTCCTCCCCGGCGCCGGGCCGGTCTGGGAGCGCTTCGACGCCGCCGGCCGGCCGGCCGACGCCGTGCCGCCGACCCTGGTGGTGCACGACGAGGGCGACCGGGTGGTGCCGTTCCGCCAGGCCGGCCGGCTGCAGGCCGCGTACGGCGGACGGGTGCGGCTGCTCGCCACCCGCGGGCTCGGCCACCAGCGGGTGCTGACCGATCCGGCCGTGCTCGACAACGTGCTCGGCTTCCTCACCGAGCCGGACGCCCGGGCCGCCCGGCCTGCGGACCGCATCGCGGGCGCCACGGCATAGGACGTGTCTTCAGGGGCGTACGGATGCCACACAGTGGCGGGTGGGGGCACCTCCCGGCCTCCAGGCTGGGGGCGGAACTGCGCAGTTCTCCCCGGCCTTCGAGGACACGCCCCGGCGGACGGCCGGGACGGAGGAACACGGCGGCGGGCGGACCCCTTCCGGGATCC
>NZ_JBEYFP010000087.1:0-16810 GCF_040634455.1 Kitasatospora sp. NPDC007106 | reverse complement strand
CCGCGGCCTCGTGCCGGGCGCGGGCGCGGCGGCGGGCGGCCCGGGCGCGGGCCTCGCGTTCGGCGGCGGCGGCGCGGTCGAGCTGGTCGGCGCGGCCGGCCAGGGAGCGGACCCGTTCCTCGTGGGTGCGGACGGCGAGCCTGGCCTCCATCTCGGTGGCGCGGGCGGTGGTTCCGGCGGCGGCCAGGCGGTCGCGTTCGGCGGTGTCGGGCTCGTCCTCGGCGGCGGCGTCGAGTTCCTCGGCGGCCTCCAGCCGGGCGGTGAGTTCCTCCGCGGCGTCCCGGGCGTCGGCCAGGCCCTGTTCGGCGCGTTCCGCGGCGGCGGCGAGGCGTTCGGCCTCGCCGGCGGCGGCCCTGGCCTGTCCGGCGGACCGGCCGAGGGCGCCGGCGAGTTGGGCGCGTTCCCGCTCGGCGCGGCGGCGGGCCGCGGCCGATTCGTCCTGGGCCAGGGAGAGTTCGCGGCGGCGTTCGGCGGCGGCCGCCAGTTCCTCCGTCAACTGTGCGCAGCGGACGTCGAGTTCGTCGATCCGACGGGCCGCCTCGGCGACCTGGGCCTGGGTCTCCAGCAGGCTGGGCGCACCGGCGGCGCCGCCCTGGGCCCAGGCGGCGGCGAGCAGGTCGCCGTCGGCGGTGACGGCGGTGAGCCCGGGGTGCAGGGCGGTCAGCTCGCCGGCGGCGGCGAGGTCGGCGACGACGGCCGTCCGGGCGAGCAGGGTGTCGACGGCGGCGCGCAGCCCGGCGGGGGCGTCCACCAGGTCGGCCGCCCAGTGGGCGCCGTCGGGGAGTTCGGGCCGAGCGGGCCGTTCGGCGCCGGTCGGGCGGGGGGCGTCGGCGAGGAGCAGCGCGGCGCGGCCGGCGTCCTGCTTGCGCAGCAGCCGCAGTGCCTCGGCGGCGGTGTCCGGTCCGTCGACGGCGACGGCCTCGGCGGCGGCGCCGAGCGCGGCGGCGAGGGCGGTCTCGTGGCCGGGGTGGACGGTGAGCAGTTCGGCGGCGGAGCCGAGCACGCCGGCCGGGCGGTCGGCGGCGGTGAGCAGCGCGCCGCTGCCGTCCTTGCGGCGCAGGCCCAGGGAGAGCGCCTCGTGACGGGCGGTCAGCCCGGCCCGTTCGCGTTCGGCGGCCGCGGCGGCGTCCCGGGCGGCGGCGAGGGCGTGTTCGGCCTCCTGCAGGTCGGCGCGGGCCTGCTCGTGGGCGCGTTCGTGGTCGTCGTCGGCGGCGGCGAGGCCGTCGGTCTCCTCCTGGAGCTCCCGGTACTCCTGCTGGGCGGTCCCGGCGCGCTGCGCGGCCTCGGCGGCGGCCTCGGTGAGCCGGCCGATCTCGGCCTCGGCGGCGGCGGCCCGCGAGCGGGCGGCGGCGGCCTGGCCCTGCAGCCGGGCGAGGCCCTCGCGGCGGTCGGCGATGGCACGGGCCGCGCTCTTCAGCCGGGTCTCCTCGGCGGCGAGGGAGCGTTCGAGTTCGCCGCGGGTCTCGACGGTCTCGGCGAGGGCGTAGTGCGCCTCCTCCAGGGCCTCGGCGAGGGCGGCCTCCTCCTCGCGGACCCGGGCGGCCTCGGCGAGGAGTTCCTCGGGGTCGCGGCCGCGTCGTTCCTCGCCCTCGACACCGGTGCGGGCGTGCCGGACCTTCGCCTCGGCGAGTCCGACGGTGCCGCGGGTGCGCTCGGCGAGCGCGGAGAGCCGGTACCAGGTCTGCCGGACGGCCTCCAGCCGCGGCCCGAGCTGCTCGACCTGCGCCTCCAGCACCGCCTCGCGCTGGACGGCGCCGGCGAGCTGCTGCTCGACGGTGGTGCGGCGGACCTTGAGGGCGAGTTCGTCGGCGATCTCGGCCTCGACGGCGCGGCGCAGGCCGAGCAGGTCGTCGGCGAGCAGGCGCAGCCGGGCGTCGCGCAGTTCGGCCTGGATGCCGGCGGCGCGGCGGGCGATCCGGGCCTGCCGGCCGAGCGGGCCGAGCTGGCGGCGCAGTTCGGCGACGAGGTCCTGGACGCGGTTGAGGTTGCCCTGCATCGCGTCGAGCTTCCGCAGCGCCTTCTCCTTGCGCTTGCGGTGCTTGAGGACGCCGGCGGCCTCCTCGATGAAGGCGCGGCGGCCCATCGGGTCGGCCTGCAGGACGGAGTCCAGCCGGCCCTGGCCGACGATGACGTGCATCTCGCGGCCGATGCCGGAGTCGGAGAGCAGCTCCTGGATGTCGAGCAGCCGGCAGACCGTCCCGTTGAGCGCGTACTCGCTGCCGCCGTTGCGGAACATCGTCCGGGTGATGGTGACTTCGGAGTAGTCGATGGGCAGCGCGCCGTCGGTGTTGTCGATGGTGAGGCTGACCTCGGCGCGGCCCAGCGGGGCGCGACCGCCGGCGCCGGCGAAGATGACGTCCTCCATCTTGCCGCCGCGCAGCGATTTGGCGCCCTGTTCGCCCATCACCCAGGAGAGGGCGTCGACGACGTTGGACTTCCCGGATCCGTTCGGGCCGACCACGCAGGTGATGCCGGGTTCGAACCGCAGGGTCGTGGCCGAGGCGAACGACTTGAACCCGCGCAGCGTCAGACTCTTCAGGTGCACCCGTCCGACCTCCTCGCCAGCGTTCGACGTGTGCTGGCGACTGTATCCGGCCGTGGGCGGGAGACGGCGTCAGGAGGCGGTTTGGGTGCGACGCGGCATGGGCAGCATTCGCGCGGGGAGGGCTCCGGACACGACGAAGGGACGCCACACCGGACGTCCCTTGCAGGCTGCGATCCCTTTCGGGAAGCTCAGCGCACCGACGGCGTCGATCGATCGGATCGTGGAAGGATCAGGTGAGCGCAGGCTCCCGGTGATCCATGTCGATGCTGGTGAGCAGCGAGTGCTCGTCGGCGACAGCGGCGAGAGCGTCGTTCTCCGTCCGGAGCCGGAGAAGTTCGGCCTCCAGATCGTGAACGCGCTGCTGCAGCCGTCGCATCTCGGAGAGCATTCGCGGGTCGGGGCCGCCGACGTACCCGAGAAGCGCCTTTGCCATGATGTATGGTCCTCCACGCTGAGTGACCGAACCGTTTTGCGGTACTGGTCTAGGGGGAAGGGGTGCGCACGCCTCGTCCACCCGAACGTGCTGGCTGGGCACTCCAGGGCAAGCGCAGTGAGCTGGGCACACGACGGCTCGACCCTGCCGGGTAAACGCGGACTGGTGCGCGGGCTTCCAGCGTCTCACCAAAGACGGTACGGGTCAACACGATCACCGCACGCTACCGCGCCCCTCTCACCTGCATGGCGGGTAGGTCACACCACGGGGTAGGGCGGGCCACCTGGGCCGGTGGATCACTGCTGGTGCGGAGTCAACCACGAGTCTGCCCGATTGGCAACCGGATGACACCGGCAGTTGCCGGAGGGTCTCTCCATCCCTCCGGCAACTGCGGTGTGCTAGCGGATCGCGAATCCGTCGTACCCGTCCCCGGTCGCGGTCCAGATCTCGGTGACCCCGCTGACCTGGCCCGGAGTGTCCGGGCCGCGCAGCAGGACGAGGAGTTCCTCGCAGTCGGCGTGCAGTCCTTCGGCCACGACCTGCACCCGGCCGTCGCCGAGGTTCACGGCGTACCCGGTCAGGCCGATCTCCAGGGCGCGGGCCCTGGTCCACCACCGGAATCCGACCTCCTGGACCCGGCCGCGGACCCAGGCGGTGACCCGGACCGGCCGGACACCGTCGTGCCCCAGCGTGTGATGGCCGTAACTGTCGTGACCGTGCATGCCACGACCATAGTGCGACCCCGGACGGTCGGTGCGAAGTGGTTTCACCGCACCCGCACGGCACCTCCGCGACCCTGCGAAGCCCTTCGCGAGTCCCTCGGACGGGTGGCCGGCACGCGGCGGGCCGGATTCACCCGCCCGGCCGCGCGCCGGCGGCGGGGCGCACGGACCGGCGGTTCAGAAGCCGCCGCCGAAGTCCCCGCCCCCGCCGCCGCCGAAGTCCCCTCCGCCGCCCCCGTCGAAGCCGCCGAAGTCGTTCTGGTCGAAGTCGGCGCCGGAGTACTCGCCGCCCTCCGGGCCGCCCTGGTAGCCGTCGGCGGCCCAGGCGCTGCCCGGCGAGGCCAGCACCGAACCGAGCACGGTGCCGGCGACCAGCCCGGGCAGCATGCCCGAGCCGAAGTAGCCGCCGGCCCAGGGGCTGTACGCGGGCCCGGCGTTCCAGTACGGCTCGCGGCCGTGCTCGGTGGGCACCGTGCGGACGTCCGGGTCCAGGCCCGAACGCAGCCGGGCGGCGTCCTGCGCGCAGACCGGGACGCTGCGCGGCGCCCCGCCGGCCGGCGCCCAGTCGGCGTCCTCCGCGGACGGGCCGTGCCGCGGGTCGAAGAAGCACGGAGGACGGCGCTCCGGCAGCGGCCGCTTCTCGCGGCGGGCGGCGAGCACGGCCAGCGAGAACCGGCCGTCCTCCAGCGCCTCGGTCACCGGCCGGACGTCCTCCGGCCCGGTGGCCGCGTCCATCCGCTGCTTCGCCTGCTCGTAGGCGTCCAGCGCCCGGGTGTAGTCGGTGCGCTGCTCGTCGTCGGCGTCGGCCGCCCGCGGGTCGAAGTCCAGCCGGTCGAGCTCCTCGCCGAAGGCGGTGATGTCCTCGTCGACGACCGTCCGCAGCTGCGCGAGCTGGGCCCGGCGCTGCTCCTCCTTGCGGCGCCTGGCCCGCCGGAAGAGCAGCAGCACGCCGCCGCCGGCCAGGGCCAGCAGCACCAGCGGGACCACGATCGCGGCGGTGCTCACCCCGCCGGAGGCCACGCCGTGCCCACGGGTCTGCGGGGCGGCCTGGTCGACGAAGTCGTTGAGGGCGCCGTTGATGTCGTTCGGGTGGGCCCGGAAGGCGGCGCCGGCGATCCGGTCCGCGGAGGCCGGCGGCAGGGCCTGGCGGTCCGAGAACGCCTTGAACTGCTCACCGCGCCAGATCGCGTACACCCCGACGACGCCCACCTCGGTGCGCAGGTCGCGGGCGACGGTGGCCGCGGGGTACTGGTCGTTCGCCGGGACCACCGCGACGAAGATCGGCTTGTCGGTGTCGGCGATCTTCTTGGTCAGGTCGGCGGCCTGGGCCTCGGAGAAACGGCCGGTCATCGACGGGTCGACGTAGACCTTGCCCTGCTTGAGGGTCGCCGCGGCGTCGGGCACGCCGGCCGCGGACGCCGCCGGCGCGAGGAGCAGCAGCACGCCGGTCAGCAGCGCGGTCAGCGCGACCGCCGGGCGGTGCAGGAGGGTTCTCATGCCTCCGACGCTACCGCTCGGGCGCGCCCTCCCCCTCCTGCGGTCGCACGTCGGGCGCCCCGATCTGCGCCCCCGGTCTGATCCCTCCCCCGCCGACCGGCCGGAAGACCCCCCGGCGGTGCCGGACGCCGCCGCGGACGGGGCATAGTGGTGCCTGCCAGTCCGCTCATGATCGGAGCCCCCGTGTTCATCGGCCTCGTCACCGCCGTCGCGGCATCCGCCTGCTACGGCACCGGCTCCGTCCTGCAGGCGCTCGGCGCCCGGCGCTCGGCGCGCGAGGAGGCCGCCCGGTCCGAGGGCGGGGTGTCGCTGACCGAGCACGGCGGTCCGAGCCTGTCCTCGACCGCGAAGGCCGCCGTGACGTGGGAGTTCATCCTCGGCACGGTGCTGGACTTCGTCGGGTTCGGGCTGGGTGCGCTGGCCGCCCGGCTGCTGCCGCTGTTCCTCTCCCAGACGATCATCAGCGCCAACCTGGTCATCACCGCGCTGCTCAGCGTCAGACTGCTCGGGCTGCGGCTCAAGCAGTTGGAATGGCTGTCGATCGGCGTGCTGTGTGGGGCCCTGGTGATGCTGGCCGTGGCGGCCGGGCCGGAGGGCGACCACGTGGTCGCGCGGGCGGTGCACTGGTGGCTGCTGGCGGTGACGGTGGTGCTGATCGCCGGCGGCAGCCTGCTGGTGCGGCGCCTCGGACGCAGCGGGGCGATCGTGGCGGGCCTGCTGTCGGGCCTCGGCTTCGGCGCGCTGGGCATCGGCGTGCGGATCCTGGACGGCGTCGACCCGTTCGACCTGGTCGCGCTGGTGTCGGACCCGGCGCTGTACACCATCCTGGTCGGCGGCCTCGGCGGGATGTACCTGCACACCGTGGCCCTGCAGGTCGGCTCGGTGAACGGGGCGACCGCCGCGCTGGTGGTCGGCGAGACGGTGCTGCCGGGCGCGGTCGGGGTGATCTGGCTGGGCGACTCCTCGCGGGACGGCCTGGGCTGGCTGGCCGCGATCGGCTTCGTCCTGGCGGTGGTCAGCGCCGTCGGCGTCGCCTGGTTCGGCGAGGACGAGGGCGCCCTCCACGGCGTCGAACCCCACCAGCCCGAACTCGCCGACCGCTGAAGACCCGCCCCGGGGCAGCACCTCAGGGGCAGCACCTCAGGGGCGCGTGGGGGTCTGCCGTACGCCTATCGCTGTCGTGGCACCGGCTGGCAGCGGGGGCAGAAGTAGCTGGAGCGGTTCATCCAGGCCGCCCGGCGGATCGGCGTCCCGCAGCGGTGGCAGGGTTCGCCCTCGCGCCCGTAGGCGTCGAGGTCGCGGGCGAAGTAGCCGCTCTCCCCGTTCACGTTCACGTAGAGGCTGTCGAAGGTGGTGCCGCCGACGGCGAGCGCCGCGTTCATCACGTCCCGGGCGTGGCCGAGGAGTTCGGCGGCGCGGGGGCGGGTGATGCCGGTGGTGGGCCGGTCGTAGTGCAGCTTGGCGCGCCAGAGCGACTCGTCGGCGTAGATGTTGCCGACGCCGCTGATGAGGGTCTGGTCGAGCAGGGCGCGCTTCACGGTCGTCCGGCGGGCCCGCAGGGCGGTGACGAAGGCGGCGTCGTCGAAGCGTCCGTCGAGCGGGTCGCGGGCGATGTGGGCGAGCGAGACGGGGGTGGCCTCCGGGTCGTCGTCCTCGGCCTCCTCGACGGCGAGGCCGCCGAAGGTCCGCTGGTCGACGAAGCGCAGTTCGCGGCCTCCGTCGGTGAAGCGGAACCGCACCCGCAGGTGGGTCTCGTCGGGGGCGTCCGGGTCCTGGACGAGCAGTTGCCCGCTCATGCCGAGGTGGCCGACCATCGAGTGGCCGGTGCCGGGGAGCGGCACCCAGAGGTACTTGCCGCGGCGGTGGGCCTCGCCGAAGGTGGTGCCGACGAGGCGGGCGGCGAAGTCCTCGCCGCCCGCGGTGTGCCGGCGGACCGAGCGCGGGTGCAGGACCTGCACCTCGGCGACGGTGCGGCCGGCCGTCCAGCGGGCCAGGCCGCGGCGGACGACCTCGACCTCGGGGAGCTCGGGCATGCGGGCCGCCTCAGCCGGTGGTGTCGGGCGTGCTCTCGGCGTACTTGGCCTTGATGGCGCGCCAGGCGCTCTCGGCGGCCTTCTGCTCGGCCTCCTTCTTCGAGCGGCCGCTGCCGTGCCCGAAGTCCTGGCCGGCGACGCGGGCGGCGGCGTCGAAGGTCTTCTCGTGGTCGGGTCCGGACTCGGACACCACGTACTCGGGCACGCCGATGCCGACGGCGGCGGTGAGTTCCTGGAGGCTGGTCTTCCAGTCCAGGCCGGCGCCGAGCTGCGAGGACTCCTCGATCAGCGGGTCGAACAGCCGGTGGACGAACTCGGTGGCGGCGTCCAGGCCGCGGTCGAGGTAGACCGCACCGATCACGGCTTCGACGGTGTCGGCGAGGATCGACGACTTGTCGCGGCCGCCGGTGCCCTCCTCGCCCTTGCCGAGGCGGATGAAGGTGCCGAGTTCGAGGCCGCGGCCGACCTCGGCGAGCGCGCGGGAGTTCACCACCGCGGCGCGGAGTTTGGCGAGCGTGCCCTCGGCGACCTCCGGGTGGAGGCGGTAGAGGGTGTCGGTCACCACCAGGCCCAGCACCGAGTCGCCGAGGAACTCGAGGCGCTCGTTGGTGGGCAGCCCGCCGTTCTCGTACGCGTACGAGCGGTGGGTGAGGGCGCGTACCAGAAGGGCGCGCTCGAGCTCGTACCCGAGGCGCCCTTCCAGGACGTCGTATTCGGTCGAGGCCGGCCCGCCGCCCTTGCCCCCGTTCGAAGGGCCCGGCTTGCGGGAGGAGTTGCCGTCCGACATCGATCCGTGCACCCCGCCGATCAGACCGAGAGGACCTGGCGACGGTTGTACGTGCCGCAGCTCGGGCACGCGATGTGCGCCAGCTTCGGCTCGTGGCAGCGGTCGCACGCGACGAGCGCGGGCGCGACGGCCTTCCAGTTGGACCGGCGGTGGCGCGTGTTGCTGCGCGACATCTTCCGCTTCGGAACAGCCACGGCTACTTCTCCTGGTTCTCGGCGAGACCCTCACGGGTGTCGCTGTTCTTGTTCTCGTCACCCTCGTCGCCGGGGGCGGCGGAGAGTCCCTGCAGAGCCGCCCACCGGGGGTCGACGGCGTCGTGGTGGTGGGCCGGGTCGTCGCTCAGGCGTGCCCCGCACTCGGAGCAGAGGCCCAGGCAGTCGTCCTGGCACACCGGCTGCAGCGGCAGTGCGAGCACCACCGCGTCACGCAGCACCGGCTGGAGGTCGAAGAAATCGCCCTCCAGTCGGTAAGTCTCGTCCTCGGAGTCCTCGTCGAGGTCCTCCGCCCCGGCCGTCCGGGCGCGGTGGCGCTCGTCGGACTCCGGGTAGTAGTAGAGCTCCTGGAAGTCGACCTCCAGGTCGTCGTCCATCGGCTCCAGGCAGCGCACGCACTCGCCCTCGACGTGCGCCTCGGCGGTGCCGGTGACCAGCACGCCCTCGACGACCGACTCCAGGCGGAGCTCCAGCGAGATCTCGCTCTTCTCCGGGACCCCGATGACCTCCGCGACGCCCAGGCCCTGCGGGGCCTCCAGGGTCCGCGACACCGTGCGCATCGAGCCGGGGCGACGACCGAGTTCGTGCGTGTCGAACACGAGTGGGTCGCGGTGGTCGAGGCGGTTCAAGGTGTCCTGACTTCCTGGGGCGGTACGCATCCCTGCGTTCCGCGGATCCTTCTGCGGTGGTGTGCGTGACCGGTGTGCGGGCACGCGACGGGGCCGGTGCGAACAGGCCGGAGTGGTCAGACTACCGGAGACTCGGGCCAGGCCCAAAGTCGGTGCCCGACCCTCCGCCCTCAGCGGCCGCCGAGCTCCCGCAGTTTGGTCATGTCGATCATGCTGGTGTCGAAGAAGCTCGTCTCGTCCAGACCGGCCTGCTGCTGGTGCGGCAGCGGGGCCTGCGGCTGCTGCTGGTAGCCGTACTGGTTGCCGTACGGGTCGGTCTGGTAGCCCTGCTGCTGGTAGTAGCCGTCCGCCACGCCCTCCTGGCCCTGGTAGGCCACGGCGGGCTGCTGGTAGCCGTACTGGTTGCCGTACGGGTCGGCCTGGCCGCCCGCGGAGGGGTCGTAGCCGCCGCCGTACACGTCGGCGTACTGCGGGGCGCCCTGGTTGCCGTACGGGTCCTCGCCCGGGTTCTGCCAGCCGGCCGCGGCGGGCGTCTGGTCGGGCCAGGCCTGCTGCTGCGGCACCTCCTCGCGGTACCAGGGCTGCTCCTCGCCCTCGGTCGCGAAGCCGGCGGCGACCGCCTCGGCGCGGTCCTTCTGCTGCTGGGCCTCGTCGGCGGCGGCCAGGTAGGCGCCGAGCTCGTCGATGGGCTGCTTGCCGAGGAGCTTGTCGCGGCCCTTGCCGACCGCCTGCAGGGTGGCGCCGAGCACCGCCTCCAGGGTGGCGAGCTTGGCGTCGACGTACTCGTCGGCCTCCGGGCTGGGGCTGACCCGCGGCTGGAACTCCTCGCCGTCCTCGCCCGTCCCGTCCTCGGGCTCGTACACGCCCGCGCCGCGCAGCTTCTGCCGGCCGCGGCCGACCGCGCCGAGCGTCTTGGTCAGCACGACCTCGAAGTTGGCGAGCTTGGAGTCGACGTAGTCGTCGGCCTCGGCACGCTTGGCCTCCACCTCGGCGCGGGCCTCGGCGAGGATCCGGTCCGCCTCCGCCCGGGCGCGCATCACGACCTCGGTGTCGGAGATGAGCGAGCCGCGCTCGTCGTGCGCCCCGCGGATGATCTCCTCCGCCTGGGAGTGCGCGTCCGCGACCATCTGCTGGTGGTCGGCGACCACCGACTGGGCCTGCGCGAGCTCGGCGGGCAGCGCGGCCTTCAGGTCACGGAGCATGCCGACCAGGTCGGCCCGGTTCACCACGCACGACGCCGACATCGGCATGGCGCGGGCGTTCTCCACCGACGCGACGATCTCGTCCAGTTGCTGCTGCACGTCCACGGGCGCTTCTGTCTTTCCGTGTGCCGCCGGGGATCCTGGCGGAGGCAGGCCCCGAAGCGCGAGCGGCACCGCGGGGCAGGACTACAGACTGTACGGCCACTGGGGGCGCGGCTCACAACATCCGGCACGGCCGGGCGTTCCGGCCGCGCCGGGAGGCTGTGACGGTTCGCCAGGATTATCCGTTTCGACCGGGTACATCCCGACAGCGGGCCTCCCGGCCGGGGCGGTCCGGCCCCGGCCGGGACACGATCGCCCCCGCCGTCAGCCGCGGCGCTCGGCGATCCGGTCGACCAGCCGGCGGTGCACCGCCTCGGGCAGCAGGTGCGAGACGTCGCCGCCGAGCGAGGCCACCTCCTTGACCAGGGTCGAGGAGAGGAAGCTGTACGTCGGCGAGGTCGGCACGAAGAGCGTCTCGACACCGCTGAGGCCGTGGTTCATCTGGGCCATCTGCAGCTCGTAGTCGAAGTCGCTGACCGCGCGCAGGCCCTTGATGATGGCCGGGATGCCGCGCTCCTTGCAGAAGTCGACCAACAGGCCGTTGTGCGACTCGACCTTCACGTTGCCGAGCTTGGCGGTGGTCTCCTCGATGAGCCCGATGCGCTCCTCGATGGTGAACATGCCCTGCTTGTTCTTGTTGATCAGGACGGCGACATGGACGACGTCGTAGAGCCGGGAGGCCCGCTCGATGATGTCGAGGTGTCCGTTGGTGATGGGGTCGAAGGACCCCGGACAGACGGCGCGGCGCATGTCGTGTGCTCCCTTGTGGGGTAACCGGTGCTACGAGTGTCGATCGGCCTCGTCGGCGGCGCGACCGTACCAGAGGGTGCCCTCGCCGTACCTGCGCGAGCGCAGCGCTTCGAAGCCCTCCGGCCAGCCGAACTCGCCGCCGCGGGTGCTGCGTTCCACGGTGACCAGAACGTCCTCCGCGATCCAGCCCCCGGCACGGAGTGTGATCAGCATCTCGCGCACCTCGTCGTCCGTCACCGAGTACGGCGGGTCCATGAACACCAGGTCGTAGGGGACCGCCGGGGCGGGCCCGGCGATCACCCGCTCGGCCCGGTCGGCCCGCACCTCGGCACCCGGCAGGCCGAGGGTGCGCACGTTCTCCCGGATCACCCGGGCCGCGCTCGCGTCCGACTCCACCAGCAGCGTGTGCTCCGCGCCCCGGGAGAGCGCCTCCAGGCCGACCGCGCCGGACCCGCCGAACAGGTCGAGCATCCGCGCCCCGTGCACGGTGCCGCGCAGCGCCTCCAGCGTGGAGAACATCGCCTCCCGCGCCTTGTCGGAGGTGGGTCGGGTGGTCCGGCCGGGCGGTACGGCCAGCCGGCGGCCGCCGGCGGTGCCAGCGATGACGCGGGTCATGGGGTGCGCGGTCCTCTCTCGTGCCTGTCGCTGCGGAGCCCCGTCGGCGGACCGGCGGGGCTCCCCCATTCAAGCGCGCCGCGCGGCCCCGTGCGTCACTCGGCGGGCGCGGCCGACCCCAGCAGTGCCGGCGAGGCGAACCGCGACCAGGACAGGCAGCCGTCCGGCGGGCAGTGCTCGGGGCGGCGCGGGTCGTGGCCGAGCTCGCGGAGCTTGGTGCGGACGGAGTCCGGCGTGCGGCCGTAGCGGGCGGCGATCCGGGCGATCGTCTCGCCGGCGTGGAAGCGGCGGACGAGCTCCTCCTCGTGCTGCGGCACCCAGGGGGCGCCGTGGCCCGGGTACAGCTCGCGCAGCACGTCGCGGTCGGGGATCGGCTCGGCGACGTCGGCGACGATCGCGAGGGCGCGCAGCGCCCGGTTGAGCGCGATCCGCAGGCTCGCGACGTCCTCGACCGGCAGCCGGAGCCGGCCGGAGGCGAACGGGGTGGCCGCCGCCCCCTCGCGCCAGCCGTTCAGGGTGAGGGTGACCTCGCGGTCGTCCTCGCTCGCGAGCTCGATCCGGAAGACCTTGTCGCCGAGCGGCAGCTCGTTGAGATGACGGAATGCCATGGAGACCCCCAAGTGTCGTGCCGGGCAAGCATGTTGGGAGTGCGCCCGAACAACACCATTCTCCCTCCGGGCACTGACAGTCGCCGGGGCTCCGGGCCCGTCCGTCAGCCCTTCTCCAGGTACTCGGCGCGGTCCTCGTCGAGCAGGCTCTCCAGGGCGGTGCGCAGGTCGGGGTGGTCGGCGAGGTCCGGATCGGCGGCGACCAGGCGGGTGGCCTCCTCGCGGGCGGTGGCGATGACGTCCTCGTCGACCAGCACGCTCAGCACCTTGAGCGAGGACTTCACCCCCGACTGCGCCTGGCCGAGCACGTCGCCCTCGCGGCGCTGCTCCAGGTCGATCCGGGACAGCTCGAAGCCGTCCAGGGTGCCGGCCACCGCGTCCAGCCGGCCGCGGGCCGGGCTCGCCGCCGGCATGTCGGTGACCAGCAGGCAGAGGCCGGCCGCGCTGCCGCGCCCGACCCGGCCGCGCAGCTGGTGCAGCTGGGAGACGCCGAAGCGGTCGGCGTCCATGATGACCATCACGGTGGAGTTGGGGACGTTGACGCCGACCTCGATGACGGTGGTGGCGACGAGCACGTCCACCTGCCCGGCCGCGAACCGCTTCATGACGTCGTCCTTGGCCTCCGGCGCCAGCCGGCCGTGCAGGATCTCGATCCGCAGCCCGGCGAGCGGCCCCTTCGCGAGCATCTCGGCCGTCTCGACCACGGACAGCGGCGGCCGCCGGTCGTCGCTCGCGGCGCCGACGTCCTCCAGGTCCTCCTCCGCGGACTTCCGCTTCTTCCGGGGCTCCTCGGGCTCGTCGCCGATCCGCGGGCAGACCACGTACGCCTGGTGGCCCTTGCCGACCTCCTCGCGCACCCGCTCCCAGGTGCGGGCGAGGAAGTTGGGCTTCTCGACGGCGGGCACCACGTGGCTGGAGATCGGCGAGCGGCCGGCCGGCAGCTGGTCGAGGACGGAGGTCTCCAGGTCGCCGAAGACGGTCATGGCGACGGTGCGCGGGATCGGCGTCGCCGTCATCACCAGCAGGTGCGCCGGCCGTTCGCCCTTGGCGCGCAGCGCGTCGCGCTGCTCGACGCCGAAGCGGTGCTGCTCGTCGACGACGACCAGGCCGAGGTCCTGGAACTGCACCTTGTCCTCGATCAGGGCGTGCGTGCCGACGGTGATGCCGGCGTCGCCGCTGGCCATGTCGAGCATCGCCTGGCGGCGGGCGGGCACGCCCATGGAGCCGGTGAGCAGCACCACCTTGGTGCCGAGCTCGGAGCCGCCGAGCATGCCGCCCTCGGCGAGGTCGCCCATCATCTCCACGATCGAGCGGTGGTGCTGCTGGGCGAGCACCTCGGTGGGGGCGAGCATGACGGCCTGGCCGCCCGCGTCGACCACGCCGAGCATGGCGCGCAGCGCGACGAGGGTCTTGCCGGAGCCGACCTCGCCCTGCAGCAGCCGGTGCATCGGGTGCTCGCTCGCGACGTCGTCGAAGATCTCGGCGCAGACCTTCTGCTGACCGTCGGTCAGCCGGAAGGGCAGCCGGGCGTCGAAGGCGTCGAGCAGGCCGTCGGGGCGGCGGTGCCGCGCGGTGGCGGGCAGGGCGGAGTCGGCGGCGCGGCGGCGGGCCAGCGCGACCTGGAGGACGAAGGCCTCGTCCCAGCGCAGCCGGTTCTGGGCGCGTTCGCGGTCGGCCTGGGTGCGCGGCCGGTGGATCAGTTCGAGGGCCTCGGGCAGCGGGATCAGCCCGTGCGCGGCGCGCAGCTCGGCGGGCAGCGGTTCGCCGACGTCCGCGAGGTGCTTGTCCAGGGCGATCTCGACGCACTTGACCAGCTTCCAGCTGGGCATCTGGGCGCTGGCCGGGTAGACCGGGATGAGCCGGCCGGCGAAGGCGCTCGCGGCGCCGGTGTCGGCGTCCTCGTCGAGCAGCTGGTAGTCGGGCGAGGCGAGCTGCCGGGTGCGGTTGAAGAGGCCGACCTTGCCGGCGAACAGGCCCTGCGCGCCGGGGCGGAGCTCCTTCTGCCGCCAGCCCTGGTTGAAGAAGACGAGGGTGAGCCGGCTGCGCCCGTCGGTGACGATCACCTCCAGCCGGTCGCCCTTGCGGCCGCGGAACGGGATCAGGGTGACCTTCTCGATCCGGGCGAGGACGGTGGCGTGCTCGTCCACCTCCAGCTCGTCGAGGCTGGTGAGCTGGCCGCGCTCGACGTACCGGCGCGGGTAGTGGTGCAGCAGGTCGCCGACTGTGCGCAGCTTGAGGGAGTCGGCGAGGACCTTGGCGGTGCGGTCGCCGACCAGCTTGGTCAGTGGTTCATCGAGAGCGCCCATCACGCCCTATTGGACACCACGGCGACGACAGCGCGGGCGCGCGCGGCCTCACTCCACGCCGATGAGCAGCAGCTCGGACTCCTGGCCGCCGTGGTAGACGACCGTGTCGACCTCGGGGCGCTGCCGCCGGGCGTGGGCGACGAGGTCCTCGGCGAGGTGCCCGGGGGCGTCCGCGCCGAGCACCAGGGTGACGAGTTCGCCGCCGGCGGCGAGCATCCGGTCGAGCAGGGTGGCGGCGGTCTCGGCGGCGTCGGTGCCGATGACGGCGACGTCGCCGTCGATCAGGCCGAGCACGTCGCCGGCCTGGCAGACGCCCGCCATCGTCCAGGACTCCCCCTCGGCGACGGCGAGTTCGGCGTGCCGGGTGGCGCCGGCCGCGGAGGTCATGGCGACCACGTCCTCGTCGAAGCGGCGGCCGGCGTCGTGGACGGCGAGGGCGGCGAGCCCCTGGACGGGCGAGCGGGTGGGCAGCACGGCGATCCGCACGCCCTCCTCGCGGAGCTGGTCGGCGGCGGCCCCGGCGGCGGCGCGCAGTTCGGGGTCGTTGAGCAGCACGATCACCTCGCGGGCGGCGCAGCGCCGGACGGCGTCGGCGAGTTCGGCGCTGACCGGCGGGCGGTCCGGGTCGGCGTGCAGCACGGCCGAGCCGGCCTGCTCGCAGAGCTCGGCGAGGCCGTGGCCGCTGACCACGCTGAGCACCGCGCGGGCGGGGGCGGAGGGCTCGGGGCGGCTGCCGGCGCCGGCGCGGGCCGCGGCCTCGGCGAAGTGGGTGATCCGGATCCGGTAGGGCCGGCCGGCCTCCACGCCGGCCTCGACGGCGGCGCCGGCGTCGTCGACGTGCACGTGGACGTTCCACAGGCCGTCGCCGCCGCCGACCACCAGGGAGTCGCCGAGGGCGGCGAGCCGGGTGCGCAGGGCGGGCATCGCGTCCTCCTCGGCCTCCAGCAGATAGATGACCTCGAAGGCGGGGTGGCCGGGCAGCCGGGCGTGGCCCTCGCAGTCGTCGTGGTGGGCGGGGAGCGGCCGGACGGTCTCGTGGCGCAGCGCCATCGGGCCCATCGGGGTGTGGCCGAGGACGGTGTCGGCGAGCGCCCCGAGGACGGCGACCAGGCCGCGGCCGCCGGCGTCGACCACGCCGGCCTCGGCGAGGACGTCGAGCTGCTCGGGGGTGTGCTGGAGGGCGGCGCGGGCGGCGCTGCAGGCGGTGCGCGCGGTGTCGGCGAGGCTGCCGTCCTCGGCGGCGGCCGCGCGGGCGGCCTCGGCGGCGACGGTGAGCAGGGTGCCCTCGACCGGGTCGGCGACGGCCAGGTAGGCGGCCTCGGCGGCGCGCGGCAGGGCGCGGCGCAGGGCGGGGGCGTCGCCGCCGTCGGCCAGGCCCTCGGCGAGGCCGCGCAGCCACTGGGCGAGGATCACTCCGGAGTTCCCGCGGGCGCCGATGAGCGCGCCGCGGGCCATCGCGGCGGTGATCGGGCCGAGGCCGTCGCCGTCGGCCGCCGGGTCGCCCGCGGCCTCCTCGGCGGCCTCGGTGGCGGCCTCGACGGTCAGGTAGAGGTTGGTGCCGGTGTCGCCGTCGGGGACGGGGTAGACGTTGAGCGCGTCGATCTCCTCCCGGGCCTGGCCGAGGGCGGTCAGCGCCAGCCGGCACCAGGTGCGGACGGCCGTGGCGTCGAGCGTGTCCAGCACCAGGTCTCCTCCGGGTGAACGCCACGGGAACGCCCGCCGGCGCGGGGGCTGCCGGAGGCGGTGGCGGTGGGGCGATGCTGGCAGGTTATCGGGGCCGGGCGGGGGCGTCGCGGCCGGGAGCGTCCGGGCCCGCGCGCCGCCCGGGCACGATCACCGGCGCCGACATGGTAGTTTCGTAGCTCGGGAGCAGGCGTTGTATGCTCTCCCGGTTGCCCGGAACAACCCGGGCTCACCCCTTGATCCGATTCGCCCCACGTGCGTGGTGTCGGTGGGTTCAGCCGGGGTTTTCGAACGTACCTGATCTGAAGTCTTGGAGTGACTCCTGTGGCTGCCAACTGCGACGTCTGCGGCAAGGGGCCGGGCTTCGGCAACAGCATCTCCCACTCGCACCGCCGTACCCCCCGTCGTTGGAACCCCAACATTCAGACGGTGCGCGCTGTGATTGGGCGGACGCCGAAGCGGCTCAACGTCTGCACCTCGTGCATCAAGGCCGGTAAGGTCTCGCGCTGACGCGCAGACCGGTACGCCGGTCCTCCGGACAGCCGATCCACCCTCGGGTGGGTCGGCTGTCCTGCGTTCCCCGCCGGTCCTGCCGTGCCGGTTCCGCACTGCCGCGGGCCGTCGGCCCGGGGGGCGGGTCCGCGGGGGCCGGCGGCGGCCCCCGCGGCCGTCCCACTGGCCACCGC
>NZ_JBEYFP010000086.1:0-16820 GCF_040634455.1 Kitasatospora sp. NPDC007106 | reverse complement strand
GCGACCACGCGGGCGCCCTCGCCCTGTTCGACGCGGCGCTGGCGCTCTGGCGGGCCGACTCCCCGCTCGCCGACGTCCCCGCGCTGGCCGCCCATCCCGCGGTCCTGGCCCTGGTCGAGGAGCGGTTCACGGCGCTGGCGGCCAAGGGCGAGACGCTGCTGTCCGTCGGGGCGGCGGACGAAGCGGTGGCGGTCTTCGAACAGGCCGCCCACGCACGCCCGCTGGACGAAGCCGCGCTCGCCCGGCTGATCCGCGGCTACGACGCCGCCGGGCGGCGGGCCGCGGCCGTCGACGCCTACCACGAGGTGCGGCGCCGGCTCGCCGAGGAGCTCGGGATCGGCCCGGGCCCCGAACTCGCCGCCGCCTACCAGGTGCTGCTGGCGGACGACGCCTGGCACACCACCGCGCCCCCGAGGCGCCGGCCGGTGCCCGCGACCCTGCCCGGGGACGTGCCCGACTTCGTCGGACGGCAGCGCGAACTCTCCTGGCTCGGGCGGACCCTGACCCGGCCGGCGGGCGCCGCGGTGCCCGTCGCGGTGGTCTCCGGCACGGCCGGCGTCGGCAAGACGGCGCTCGCCCTGCACTGGTCGCACCAGGTCCGGTCGCGCTTCCCCGACGGCCAGCTCTACGTCGACCTGCGGGGTTACGACCCGCAGCAGCCGCTGTCCGGCAGCGACGCCCTCGCCAGGCTGCTGTCCGCGATGGGCCTGCCCGCCCACGAGATCCCGCTGGACGAGGCCGACCGGGTGGCCCGGTACCGGACGGAGCTCAACGGGCAGCGCGTCCTCGTCCTGCTCGACAACGTCTCCTCGGTGGACCAGGTCCGGCCGCTGCTGCCCGGCACCGGGTCCTGCGCGGTGCTGGTGACCAGCCGCGACACCCTGGGCGAGCTGGTGGCCCGGCACGGCGCCCGGCGGCTCGACCTCGACCTGCTGCCGATGACCGACTCGCTCGACCTGCTGCGCCGGCTGATCGGCGACCGGCTCGACCGCGAGACGGCGGTCGGCGAGGACCTCGCCGAGCAGTGCGTCGGGCTGCCGCTCGCCTTACGGGTGGCCGCCGAGCTCGCGGCCGCGCAGCACACCACCCCGCTGCCGGACCTGGTGTCCGAACTGGCCGACCGCCGCAGGCGGCTCCACCTGCTGGACACGGTCGGCAACTCGGTCAGCGCGGTCTTCTCCTGGTCCTACCAGCACCTGCCGGCGACGGCGGCGCGCACCTTCCGGCTGCTCGGCCTCCAGTACGGGCCCCACGTGTCGCTGAGCGCGTCGGCCGCCCTCACCGGACGCGGCCCGGACGACACCCGGAGCGCCCTGACCGCGCTCAGCCGGGCCCACCTGGTCCACCCGCTCGGCCCCGACCGGTACGGCATGCACGACCTGCTGCGGGCCTACGCGACCACGCTCGCGCACGACCACGTCACCCCCGCCGACCGGACGGCCGCCCAGCGCCGGCTCGTCGACTACTACCTGCACACCGCGAGCGCCGCCTCCGTGCTGCTGGGCCGTCACGAACCGATCGCCCTCCCGCCGCCCGCGCCCGACGTGCCGCCGGCGGCCTTCACCGACCTCGACGGCGCCTCGGCCTGGTTCGCCGCCGAGCACCAGTGCCTGCTCGCCGCGGTCGACGCGGCCCCCGACGGCCTGGTCGGCCCGCTCGCCCGGGCCATGGCGACCTACCTGGAACAGCGCGGCCACTGGCCGGACTGGGTGACCACGCAGCACGCGGCGCTGGACGCGGCGCAGCGGCTGGACGACCGGCCGGGGATCGCCGCGGCGCTCGGCGAACTGGGCCGCGCCAATGCGAGGATGGGCCGCTACGACGAGGCGGACCGGCTGCTGCGCCGGGCCGTCCCGCTCTTCCAGGAGCTGGCCGACCCGCTCGGCGAGGCGCACTGCCACAACAGCCGGACCTTGGTGTTCGAGCGGCGGCACGACTTCGTCTCCGCCCTGGAGGAGGCCGCCTCCGCGCTGGCGAAGTACCGGGCGGCCGGCAACCTGACGGGACAGGCCCGGGCGCTCAACAACATGGGCTGGTGCAACACCCGGCTCGGCCGGTACCAGGCGGCCCGCCGGTGCTGCGAGCAGGCGCTCGCGCTGCAGCGGGAGACGGGTGACCGCAACGGCGAGAGCGCCACCCTCGACACCCTCGGCCTGGTGCACCACCGGGTCGGCGACCACCACGAGGCCATCGCCTGCTACGAGCAGGCGCTGCAGATCTACCGGGAGTTCGGCGACCGCTTCAACGAGGCCTCCCTGCTCACCCACCTGGGTGACTCGGCGGACGCCGCGGGCGACCCGGAGGCCGCGCGGGAGGCGAGGAGGAGCGCCCGCGAGATCCTCGCGGAGTTCGACCGCACGGCCGGTGCGGACGGGGGACGGCACCCCGGAGCAGGCCCTTCCTCCGGTTCCGCCGGGTGACCTGATGCACCCTCATGTCGTAAGGCTCGCTTTTGTGTTGTGGAAGTGACATGTCATCCTGACGGCAAGAACGACCTTCCAGGAGACTCGTGAACACCACACCCACCACCGCGGATCCCGACACCGCCGCCGGCCCCGCCGTCCCCGCCGTCGACGCGCTCGGGACGTCCGCCGCGCAGGTCCGCAGCGCGGCGCTCGAGGAGCTGATCCTCAAGGACCCGGGGCAGTTCCGGATCCTCACGGGCGACCGGCCGACCGGCCGCCTGCACCTGGGGCACTACTTCGGCACGCTCCACAACCGCGTGCGGCTCCAGGACCTCGGCGTGGAGATGTTCGTGATCATTCCGGACTACCAGGTCCTGACCGATCGCGACGTCGCCGACAACCTGACCTGGCACGTCGAGGAACTGGTGCTGGACTACCTCGCCATCGGCGTGGACCCGGCCCGCAGCACCGTCTTCACGCACAGCGCGCTGCCCTCCCTGAACCAGCTGATGCTGCCCTTCCTCAGCCTGGTCTCGGTCGCCGAGCTGAACCGCAACCCCACGGTCAAGGACGAGATCGCGCACTCGCGGCAGTCCGCCGTCAGCGGCCTGATGCTCACCTACCCCGTCCACCAGGCCGCGGACATCCTGTCCTGCAAGGCCAACCTCGTCCCGGTCGGCCAGGACCAGCTGCCGCACCTGGAGCTCACCCGGACGATCGCCCGCCGCTTCAACGACCGGTACGGCAACGGCACCGCCGTGTTCCCGCAGCCGGAGGCCCTGCTGTCGAGCGCGCCGCTGCTGCTCGGCACGGACGGCACCAAGATGAGCAAGAGCCGGGGCAACGCCATCGCCCTGGCCGCGACCGCCGACGAGACCGCCCGGCTGCTCAAGGGGGCGAAGACCGACGCCGAACGCCACATCACCTACGACCCGGTCAACCGCCCCGAGGTCTCGTCCCTGCTGCTGCTCGCGGCGCTCTGCCAGGGCCGGACGCCGCAGGAGGTGGCCTCCGACATCGGCGCCGCCGGGGCCGCCGCGCTGAAGAAGACGGTGACCGAGGCGGTCAACGAGTACCTGGCGCCGATCCGGGCCCGCCGCGCCGAGTACGCGGACGACCGCGCCCACCTGCGGCGGACGCTGCGCGAGGGCAACGAGCGCGCCCGGGCGGTGGCCGACGCCACCCTCGCCGAGGTGCGCGCCGCCATGAACAGCCACTACTGACTACGACCGACCTACGACCGCGCGGGCACGGCCTCCCACCACGACGGAGGCCGTGCCTTCGCTATCTGCACACCCGGCCCGAACGCCGGTTCCACACATGCGATCTGAGTATGCATCAGCACTTGCGCATCACCGGCGCCGATCGCTCCGTCCGGTCCCACGGATCCTCTGGTAAAAGTCGCCGGCTTCTGGTTAGCATGCAGAAGGCAGGTTGACGCGCGGACGACAAGTGGAGTCCGGGTTCGCAGTCCCGTCGACCCGCCCGCCGGAGCAGGTGCGGCGCGCCGTGCGGCCGCAGCCGCCGGGACGGGAGACCGGGCTCGGAATTCCCGTGCCGTGCGCCCCTTTCTGCATCCCTGTGCGTCTTCCCCTACAGACCTCCTAGGGCAGGCATCCCTTTGATGAAGCTCCTGATGGTAGCCATGCCGTGGCAAGGACTCGACACTCCGTCGAGTGCGCTGGGAATACTCGGGCCGAGCGTCCGGAAGAACGCCGCGCACTGGACCGTCGACGAGTTGTACGCCAACATGCGGTGGGCCGAGCACCTGATGCGCGAGAGCGGCGGCGCCATATCGGCGGAGGACTACGGCGAGGTCGCCGTCCAGGTCTTCCACGGCGTGGGCGACTGGGTGTTCACCCCGGCGCTGTACGACACCGACGGCTACCGGGTCGACGAATTCTCCGCGTTCCTCCGCAGCCGCGGGATCGATCCGCGGATTCCCGTCGAGATGCAGAGGCATGCCCGCGGATTCGTCCGCGACCTCGCGGCCGAGATCGCCGCCGACCCGCCGGACCTGGTCGGATTCACCAGCACCTTCATGCAGAACGTGCCGTCCCTCGCACTCGCCAAGGAGCTGAAGCGGCTCGTCCCGGGCATCCGGACGGTCCTCGGCGGCAGCAACTGCGACGGCCCGCAGGGGCCGACCCTGCACCGCAACTTCGAGCAGTTCGACTTCGTGGTCAGCGGCGAGGGCGAACGCGCACTGCCCGCGCTCCTCAACCGCATCGCGCAGGGCAGGTCCTTCGCCGACGTGCCGGGCCTCAGCTGGCGCGACGACCGGGGCGAGGCGGTCGCGAACCCGCCGGCCGCCGCGGCGCTGCCCTTCGCCGCGGTTCCCGCGCCCGACTACGACAGCTACTTCCGCTCGCTCGGGGACTCCCCCGTCCGGCACCGCGTCCGTCCGATGCTGGTCCTGGAGACCTCCCGCGGATGCTGGTGGGGCGAGCGCCACCAGTGCACGTTCTGCGGCCTCAACGGGTCCGCCATCGACTTCCGGAGCAAGGCGCCCGGGCGCATCGCGCAGGAGGTCAGGGACCTCGCCGAACGCCACCGGGTCCTCGACCTGGTGATGGTGGACAACATCCTCGACATGAAGTACCTCGACACGGTGATGCCCGAAATGGCCGCCCTCGACTGCGATCTGCGGATCCATTACGAGATCAAGTCGAACCTGACGCGGGAGCAGTTGCGCAGCCTGCGCGAGGCGAACGTGCTCTACGTCCAGCCCGGTATCGAGGGACTGAGCGACCACGTCCTGCGCCTCATGGACAAGGGGGTCAGCGCCGCGCACAACGTGCGGATGCTGCGCGACGGCGAGGACCTCGGACTCAACGTCACCTGGAACATCCTCTACGGATTCCCGGGCGAGACCGAGGAGGACTACCGCGGACTCCTCGGGAAGCTCTCCGCACTCGAACACCTGCAACCGCCGACCGGCGCCTGGCGCATAGCGCTCGAACGGTTCAGTCCGTACTTCGAGGAGCCGTCGCTGGGATTCGCCGTCCGCCGCCCGGCCGAGATCTACGACCACATCTACCGATTGCCGCCGGACGAGCTGTACGACCTCGTCTACCTCTTCGACACCCCCGACCGGGGAATCTCCGGCCCGATCGAGGACGAACTCAAGAAGGCGGTCGACGCCTGGGCCGGGGCCTACGCACGGAGCAGCCTCTCGTACTGGACGGACGACGGGGGCCGGGTGACCGTCGAGGACCGCCGGGCGAGCTGGCCGGGGGAGGTGATCGAGCTGGACGACCGCAG
This sequence comes from Kitasatospora sp. NPDC007106, assembly GCF_040634455.1. Classification (NCBI taxonomy): domain Bacteria; kingdom Bacillati; phylum Actinomycetota; class Actinomycetes; order Kitasatosporales; family Streptomycetaceae; genus Kitasatospora; species Kitasatospora sp. NPDC007106. Next base: position 11,151 of record NZ_JBEYFP010000086.1, on the reverse strand, counting down.
GAGCAACGTGTACCTGGGCATGTTCCAGGGCGCCGGACGGGCGGGCATCCGCCGGCGGCTCGCCGAGGGCGGATTCGCCGTCACCGAGGAGGAACTCGACCGGATGCTGCGGTACTTCGTCGACCGCGGCCTGGCCTTCGAGGACGGGGGCCGCTACGTGGCCGTCGCGCTGGAGGTCGACCCGTACCGCCGCAAGCTCGTCGACGGCCGGGAGGTGTCGGCGTCCCGATGAGCGTGCTGATGGACATCGGTGAACTCAGGGCCCGGGCCTCGGACGACGGGCACCTGCCGGGCGGCGGCCGGCCCGCGGCCGCGACGCTGACCCTCGGGGCTGCGGGGGACGGCCTTCCGACGGCCGCCGAACTGGCGGCGCTGCTGACCCGGGTGCCCGTCGCCGGGGTACGGCTGGCGGAGGCGGCCGACCTCGCGGCGCTCCCCGACCGGGCGGTCGTGCGGACGGTCGCGCTGATCCGCGAGTGCGCCTCGATCGGCGTCCGCGTCACCTGGTCGCTCGTGCTGGGCGCGCACCAGCTCGGCCTGGTCCCGCGCCTCGACCATCTGCCGGCACCGGAGGCGGTCACGGTGCTCGGGGACGGCAGCGCGCCCCTCGGCGAGTGGCGCTCTGCCGGCAGCTTCGGCCTCCTCTACTTCCGCAAGGGGCCGGGCTTCCTGTCGGTCGTCGACCGCCGGCCGGAGTCCGCCGGGCGGGCCGTCCTCGACGACCCCGTCACGGTGGACGTCTTCACCCGGTGCCTGGGCGGCCGTGCGTGGGCCGACCTGACCGGGGAGCAGCGGCGCGCCGCGGAGCGGCTGGTGGACGCGGGCCTGCTCCTGCGCCTCGGCGGGCACTGCGTGACCCTGCCGGTGCACATGCGCAGCTGGCCGCTGGGCGCCGCCCTGCTGGGCGGCACCCTGGCCTCGGCCGGCAAGAAGCCGGAGGAGGGCAGTTGACCGACGACGCCACCGCACCGTTCGGGGACCTGCCCCGGCTCGTCCGCTTCGAGCACGAACCCGCCCTGCGCTTCCTCGAACACGCCGTCGGCGAGTACCGGAAGTGCCTGGACAGCCGCGGCGCCGACGGCACGCCGAGCCACCTCCCGCGCGCCTCCGGCCTGCTGTTCGGCCGTGTCGACGACCTCGGGATCACCGTCTGCGACGTCGAGTTCGTCCCGAACGTCCGCGACAGCGACGAGGCCGTGATGGCCGAGTTCGAGACGACCATCGCGCCCCGGTTCGGCGAGGTGTACCGCAATCCCGGCCGGGGGTTCTGGAGCGACGAGGGCGCCGTGCTCCGGGCGGTCCAACGGCAGGCGGCGGGCGGCCTGGAGCCGATGGGCTCCGTCCACTCGCATCCGAACTGGCACGAGATCGGCCCGCCGCACGAACGGCGCCAGCGGCTCAGCGAGAACCCGACGCCGATGGACGAGTACCTCTTCCGCCAGTCGTGCTGGCCGGTGAACGTGATCTGGTACGTCCACACCGCCGACGACGGCGGCCTGGCGCACCGGGTGGCGGGCTGGCGGCCCGGCCCGGAGCGCTGCGAAGCGCTCCGCCTCCGGCTCCCGCCGGACCTCTGCGCCGAGTTCGGCGTGCAGTCCTCCCACTGACCGTCCCGTTCCGGCCCCCGGGGCCGGCGGGCCCGCATCCCAGGAGAGCAGTCGCATGCCCGAAACCGCACAGCGCGTCAGCCGGGGTCTTCCGGCACCGGCCGTGACCGTCCGGCTCCCCGCCGCCTTCCACGCCCTGACCGGCGGGCGGCGGCAGGTCCCGGGCGGTGGCGGGAACATCCGGGAGGTGCTCCGCGCACTCGACCGGGACTGTCCCGGCACCCTCGAACGCATCGTGGACGTGGAAGGGGCCGTGAAGCGCTACGTGAACATCTACCAGAACGACACCGACATCCGGAGCCTCGACGGTCTGGAGACGGAAGTGACGGACCGTGACGTGATCTGGATCATCCCCGCCGTCGCGGGCGGCAGCGGCGCCCCCGCCGGCGCCGGCTCCCGGCGCACCCCCGGGAGCCGCTGATGTCGGACGTGCTCCCCCCGCGGTTCTTCACCGATCCCGGGCCGTCGCCGCACGCGGCGACCGCGGAACTGCGCGCCGCGTGCCCCGTCCACCGGATCGACTACCCGCCGGGCGCCGAGGCGTTCGCGGTCCTCGGCCACCGGGAGGTCGTGGCGGCGTTCGGCGACCCCCGGCTGTCCAAGCAGGCCGAGAACCTCCCCGAGCGGTACCGGGACAGGGCGGCGAAGAGCCTCCTGATGGTCCGCAACCTGGGGTTCGCCGATCCGCCGGAGCACACCAGGCTGCGCAGGCCCATCAGCCGGGCGTTCCTGCCCGCCCGGATCGCCGGCCTGCGTCCGCGCATCCAGGAGATCGTCGACGACCTGGTCGACGCCCTGCCGGAGTCCGGCCGGACCGACCTGCTGGACGCCTTCGCCCTGCCGCTGCCGCTCACCGTGATCTGCGAGTACCTGGGGGTGCCGGTCGAGGACCGCCCGCTGTTCCAGCAGTGGGGCTACGTCCTCAGCCAGGACCCGTTCCAGCACGCGGAGGCGGAGCTGAAGGCCGCGACCGACGCGTTCACCGACTACTTCGGCCACCTGGTGGCCGAGCGGCGCAAGGACCTGCGCGACGACCTGCTGAGCGACCTCGTCCGGGGCCGCGACGAGGGCGTGTTCAGCGACCGGGAGCTGTACTCGACGATCCTCCTGCTGCTCATCGCGGGCCACAAGACGGTGGCCAACATGCTGGGCAACGGGACGGCGCTGCTGCTCAGCCGGCCCGACCAGCTCGCGGTGCTCCGCGCCGCCCCCGAACTGGTGCCCTCGGCGGTGGAGGAGATCCTGCGCTACGAGGGGTCGGCCTCCTGGGCCTCGCTGCGGATCGCCGCGTCCGACCTGCGGCTCGGCGGCGTGGACATCCCCGAGGGGAGCTTCGTGCACCTCTCGCTGGCCGCCGCCGGCCACGACCCGGAGGTCCACGAGGACCCGGAGCGCTTCGACGTCACCCGCTCGCCCAACCACCACCTGGCCTTCGGCCACGGGCCGCACTTCTGCGTGGGTGCCCCGCTCGGCCGGCTCCAGGGCGAGATCGCCTTCACGACCCTGCTGCGCCGACTGCCGCAGCTGGAGCTCGCGGTGGCGCCGGAGGAGATCGCCTGGCTCGCCGACAGCTCGCTCAGCCGGGGCCTGGAGGCCCTGCCGGTCCTGGTCGGGAAGCGGCTGCCGCGGCCGCCGGCCGGGGGGACGGCGCCGCCGGCGGGCTGCCCGCGGCAGGGTCCCGAGGAAGCGGGGCGGCGATGACGGGGACGGCGGGCGGCCTTCGCGTCGCCGTGGTGGGGGCCGGCGCGGTGGGCGGCTACGTCGGCGGCATGCTCGCCGCCGCGGGAGGCGACGTGCGCTTCCTGGCCCGCGGCGAGACCCTCGTCGCGCTCCGACGGGACGGGCTGCGCATCACCGGCGGCCCGTCCGCCGACCGCCACATGCCCGGGGTGCGGGCCTCGGCCGACCCGGCGGAGCTCGGCGAGGTCGACGCCGTCCTGCTGTGCGTCAAGACTCCGCAGTTGACCGCGGCCGCCCGCGCGCTCGCCCCGCTGCTCGGGGAGGACACCGCCGTGGTCACCGTGCAGAACGGGGTGGAGGCCCCCGAGCAGGTGGCGTCCGTCCTCGGCCGTGACCGGGTGCTCCCCGGACTGGCCAGGGTCGTCGCCGTGCCGGTCCGTCCCGGCGTGGTGCGGCACCTGGGACCTCCCGGCGCGCTGGGGTTCACCGAGTGGGACGGCAGCGTCTCGAAGCGGGTGCTGCGGCTGCGCGAGGCGCTGCGCGCCGCCTCGCTGACGGCGGCGGAGCCGGCCGACGTCTGGGCCGAGCTGTGGGCGAAGTTCCTGGTGGTGGTGCCGGTCGGCAGTCTCGGCGCCGCCACCGGCGGGGCGACCGTCGGCGAGCTCCGCTCGCGCGCCGGCACCCGGCGGCTGCTGGTCGCGGCCATGCGGGAGATCCACGGGACGGCTGTCCGGCTCGGGATCGGCCTGCCGGACGACGCCGTCGACACCGCCGTCGGACTGGTGGACCGGCAGGCCCCGGACGCGACCTCCTCGCTGCAGCGGGACGTCCTGGCGGGCCGGCCCTCGGAGCTCGACGCCTGGACGGGGGCCGCCGTCCGGCTCGCCGCCCGGGCCGGGCACCGCGCGCCCGTCCTGGAGCTGCTCCACGAACTGCTCGCCGCCCGCGAGGCGCTGGCGGCCGGAGCACCGCACTGAGGCGTGTCCGAGCCCGGGTGCGCCCGTGCCGGTGCGGGCCTCAGAGCGGTGCCGGGCCGGCGTCCACGACCTCGGCGAGCAGCCGCCGCGGAGTGGGCGCGCCCTCCGGCCCGTGGCCGAGCCGGATCAGCAGGTGGACGTGGTACGGGCCCTGCCGGGCGTCGCGGGCCTCGTCCCGCAGGCCCGGCCACTCCATCGCCTGGTGCAGCAGCGAGGCGCGCAGCCCGTGCGCGGTGGCGAGCAGCAGGACGTGCTGCAGCGCGAGGCCCGCGGTCAGCCAGTCCTCGGGGTGGTCCCCGTGGGTGGCCAGGACGGCGATGCACGGGTCGGCCTCGAAGGGCGCGGGCGGCAGGTGTTCGGCCGGGTGGATGGCGGAGAAGTCCCGCATCGGCAGGTGCCCGCCGGCGTCCTGCGGTCCGAGGACGTCCGCGGGGAGTCCGTCGGCGGCGGGGTCGGGCAGGGGGCGGACCCAGCTGCGGCTCTCCGCGCGGCGGCCCGGGTCGGTGGTGTTGCGGCGCTCGGCCTCGGCGGTCAGCCGCAGCAGGCGGTCGCGCTCGGCGCGGTCGGGCAGCAGCAGGAAGGCTCCCTCGCCGTGGGCCGCCCGGGCCAGCAGGTCGAGCACGGCGGGCGGCACGGGGCGACCGTCGAAGGGCGCGCGGACGCTGTGCCGGCGCCAGATCGCGTCGTACAGCTCGGTGGTCCCGGGCAGGTCGACCGGGGAGGGCTCGTCGAGGTCGACCGCGGCGAGCAGTCCGGGCTCGGTGGAGTCGGGCAGCAGCCGGACCCGGGGCGCCCAGCCGAGGTGGCGGGCGGCGGTGCGCAGGTTGAACACGGCGGCGCCGACCGAGATGTGCAGCGCGCGGCCCCCGGGGTCGGCGATCGGCAGACCGCGTTCCGGGGCGGCGTGCACCTCCAGGGTGGAGGTCTCAGGGCGCAGCCGGAAGCGCCACGGCTGGCTGTTGTGGACGGACGGCGCGGCGACGGCGGCGGAGATGAGCTTCTCGAGCGCGGCGGCGTCCAGGGCCTCGGTGCGCATGGCGGCCTCCTGGGGGTGGGATCGGCGGGTCCGGCGGCGGTCAGCCGCTGCCGGGTCTGCCTGCGGTGCGGAGCGTCTCCAGCCGGTGCCGGTACTCCTCGGCGTCGATCTCGCCGCGGGCGAAGCGTTCGGCGAGCAGCTGCTCGGGGTCGGTACGGGGCCGTCCGGGGTCCGCGGGCGGCGGGGCGGGCGGGCCGGGGGGCGGTGGCCCGGTGCGGCCCAGGTGGCGGACCAGGACCACGATGCCGAGGACGAGCAGGGCCCAGAAGAGCACCATGCCGACGGTCATGAAGCCGAAGCCCCAGCCGTTCATGCCATGGCCGTTCCAGTACGTCATCACGGCCTCCTCCGCCGGTCGCGGACGGATCGCGGGCGGATCGCCCACCACCATCGTGCGCGGTCGGGGCGGCCGGATGCTTGGGCCGATCGGCCCGGGTCGGGGCCCGCAGGTCCCGACCCGCGGGCCGGTCTCAGGCGGCCCGGCGGAGTTCCCCAGCGACCTGGTGGGTCCAGTCCCGGATCTGCTCGGCGTTGCGGTAGTCGCCGCTGGTGCCGCGGCGGACCATGAGGCGGGCGAGCAGGCCGGGGGTGTCGGAGGTGACCCGGCCGCCGAAGGTGACGTGGCCGCGGGCGTGCAGGCGTTCCATCTCGCGGGCGGCGCCGGGGACGGGCAGCAGGTCCTCCTGCTCGGCGGAGCCGTCGACCGGGCCGCTGCTGAACAGCCAGACCGGCCGCTCGGTGAGGGCGTCGGCGTTGCGGTGGGCGCAGCGCAGCGCGTCGCGGTGCCAGTGGCCGGCGTAGAGCGAGCCGCCGAGGATGACGGCGTCGTACCCGGAGACGTCGCGGACCTCGCCGGCCGGGAGGACGGCGGCGTCGAAGCCGTCCTGCCGGAGGGTGAGTCCGATCTCGGCGGCGATCCCGGCGGTGGCGCCGTGCTTGCTGCCGTAGGCCACCAGGACTCTCCTTGTCTTCGTCGCGGTCATCACGTCCTCCCGTCGCCGGCCGGCCGCCGCCCGGCGGGTGTCCCCGCGGGGTGCGGCCGTCCCCTCCAGGGTGGGCCACCGACGCCGAGGCGGCCAGGTACGGCCGTTCGGGTGATGGCCGGGAGCGGGCGGGGGCGGGCCGGACGGGGTGTCGGCGGCCCCCGCCCGGGCGGGCGGAGGGCCGGGTGCGGTGCCCCGGGGTGCCCGGGGCCGGAGCGGTTCAGCCGTTGATGGGCCGGGGGTCGTTGACGATGTTCCCGTCGGTGCAGCTGTCGGCGGTGGTGCCCGTCCAGGCCGCGCCGACGGGGACGACGGCGAGTTCCTGGAGGCAGACCGCGGCGGCGGAGAAGTTCCAGTCGTCGGCGGCGTTGATCGCCCCGACGAGGCTGTCGGTGGTGTCGGCGGCTGCGGGGGCGGCCGGGGCGAGGACGGCCGCCGGGGCGAGGAGGGCGGCGGTGAGGGCCGCGGAGGTGAAGGTCTTCTTCATGCCCGGCCCAACGGCCGGCGGGCGCCCCGGTCACTCGCGGCGGGGTGCCGCTCGCCCGGTCGGCGGGCGGTGGTGGTCCGTTCGGCCGCGCCGGTGCGGCTCGGCCGGGGGGAGGGCGGGACGTGCGGTCAGCGTTCGACGACCAGGCTGTGGCAGGTCCAGCTGAGCCGGGAGGGGCCGCCGACGGGCGGGCGCGGGTGGTAGGTGCCGTCGGAGACGGAGAGGTTGACGATCAGGTGGGCGTGCCAGGTGGAGCCCACGCCCCGGCGGTCGGAGTAGACGGCGGCACCGTTGGCGTACCAGTCGACGGAGGTGCGGCCGAAGACGGTGCGGAGCTCGACGGTGGCGCCGGGGGCTATGCCGGCCGCTCCGCCGTGCCAGTAGCGGTAGCCGCCGCGGACGTGGTTGGAGACCTCCAGCAGGTCGGGGTTGTCGGGGTGGTACTCGAAGACGTCGATCTCGTTGCCGCCGTCCCGCCAGGTCCAGATGGCGGGCCAGGCGCCGAGGGCGGTGGGCAGGGTGACCCGGGCGAGCATCACGTCGCCGGGCCGCAGCTGGAAGCCGTCCGGGCTGCCCTCGGTGGTGAGCAGGTTGCAGTTCCACAGGTCGCTGCCGGGCCGGCGGGTCGCGGCGAAGACGCCGCCCGGGCAGTAGTCGGGGACGAGGTGGTCGAGCTTGTGGTCGCTCCTGTTGGTGGGCCCCATCCGGGGGTAGGCGCTGCTGCGCCCCGCCACCCACTGCCGTGTCGACGTGAAGTCCGCGCTGAAGACCGTTGCCATCGCCGCCTCCCGGTGTGCCGGTCCGCCGCGTTTTGGGCGGACGCCGTCAATCACTGGGAGTGCATTACCCGTTACGGTTCGTCATATGCGAACTCGGAGGTTCCGAATCCGGACCGGTCCGCGCCCCGTCGCGAGGGTCCTGGACGCCCCGCGCGTCCTGCGCGTCCTGCGCGTCCTCGCGGCGGGTGCGGCGCAGTTCCTCCAGGCCGGTGGTCATCCGGCCGAGGAAACGGGCGACGGTGCGCAGCTCGTCCGGGCTGAACCCGGCGGCGACCTCGTCGGTGCAGGCGGCGACGGGGGCGAACCAGGCGGCGGCCATCCGGCTCGCACCGGGGTTGTAGTGCACCTGGACCTGGCGGCGGTCGGCGGCGTCGCGGCTGCGGTGGATGTGGCCGGCGCGCTCCAGCCGGTCGAGCACGGCGGTCACCGCGCCGGAGGTGAGGGCGAGTTCCTCGCGCAGCCGGCTCGGGGTGACCGGGCCGGGGGTGACACCGGTGGAGCCGCGCATGATCGCGAGCAGCGCCTGGACGTCGGTGGCGTGCAGGCCCTGCGCGGCGGCGAAGTCGTGGCCGAGCAGGTTCATCTCGGAGGCGAGCCCTTGCAGGAGGTTGCCGAAGGCCCTGCTGTCGGGCGGCCGGGGCGCCTCGGGGGTCGGCTCCTGGTCGGACAAGGGTCACCTCTCGGTCGGTCGACGGCCGGCGGACGGACCGCTCGGGCTCGGGCGGCCACCAGCCTAGGGCGTGCCGGCCCCCGCTCCGATTATCTCAATGGTCAAGTCTTTCGATGATTGAGATATCATCGCGCCCGACCGTCGACCGATCCGTCGACCCACCCGGAGGACCCGCCGTGCCACCTCGCCGTATCCGGTTCCTGATCCCGCTGGCCCTCGTGCTCGCCTGGCTCGCCCTGGGAGGCGCCTTCGGCTCCTTCGCGGGCCGCCTCACCGAGGTGTCCACCAACGACCGGGCCGCCTTCCTGCCGCAGAGCGCCGAGTCCACCCGGGTCGCCGCCCTGGAGAAGGGCTTCCAGGCCCAGGGCAGCCTCCCGGTGATCGTCGTCTGGGAGGCCCGCGACGGCTCGGTCACCGCCGAGCAGCGCACCGCCGCCGACCGGGCGCTGCGCGCCGCCGCCACGGTGCCGGGCGCCACCGGCCAGGTCTCCCCCGCCCTGCCCTCGAAGGACGGACGCGCCCTGCAGGGCGTGGTGGCGCTCCGCTCCGACCTCGGCCGGCAGACCGTGGACAGCGTCGACGCCGTCCGCGAACGGGTCGCCCCGGTGCCCGGCACCACCGTCGCGCTGGCCGGCCCGGCCGCCATCGCCGCCGACCTCGGCGGCGCCTTCGCCGGCATCGACGGCCTGCTGCTGGGCGTGGCCCTCGGGGTGGTGCTGGTGATCCTGCTCGCCGTCTACCGCAGCCTGCTGCTGCCGCTGCTGGTGATCGTCGGCGCGGTCTTCGCCCTCGGCGTCGCCTGCGCCCTGGTGTACGTGCTGGCGCAGCACGGCGTCGTCCGGGTGGACGGGCAGATCCAGGGCCTGCTGTCGATCCTGGTGATCGGCGCCGCGACCGACTACGCGCTGCTGCTCTCCGCCCGGTTCCGCGAGGAGCTCCCGCTGCACGCGGACCGGTTCGCGGCGATGCGGACGGCCTGGCGGCGCTCCGCCGAGCCGATCGTCGCCTCCGGGCTGACCGTGGCCCTGGGCCTGCTGGTGCTGCTGCTCTCCGACCTGACGAACAACCGGGCGCTCGGCCCGGTCGGCGCGATCGGCATCGCCTGCGCGGTGGTATCGGCGCTGACCTTCCTGCCGGCCGCCCTGGTGCTCTGCGGCCGCGCCGCCTACTGGCCGGCCCGCCCGCCGGCGGACGGCAGCGCCCCGGTGCACGGCGTCTGGCGGCGGGTGGCCGCCCTGGTCGGGCGGCGGCCCCGGGCCGTCTGGGCCTCGGCCCTGGCCGCGCTGCTGGCCTGCGCGGCCTTCGCGCCCGCGCTGGACGCCCGCGGTGTCGCCCAGACCGACCTGTTCGTCAAGGAGCAGCCCAGCGTGGTCGCGCAGCGGGTGCTGTCCGCACACTTCCCCGGCGGCTCCGGCAACCCGGCGGTGATCGTCGTGAAGGCCGACCGGGCGGACGCCGTCGCGGCCGCCGCCCGCGCGGTGCCCGGGGTGAGCGCGGTCGCCGCCTTCACCGGCGGAGTGCCCGGCGGCCCGGCCAAGACGGTCGACGGCCTCGTCCGGCTGGACGCCACGCTCGCCGACCCGGCGGACGGCGACGCCGCCGTCGCCACCGTGCTGCGGCTGCGCACCGCGGTGCACGCGGTGGACGGCGCCGACGCCCTGGTCGGCGGCTACACCGCCCAGCAGGAGGACACCCGGGCCACGGCCTCCCGGGACCGCACGGTGATCGTGCCGGTGGTGCTGGTCTGCATCCTGCTGATCCTGATCGTGCTGCTGCGCTCGCTGGTGGCACCGCTGCTGCTGGCGGCGACCGTCGCGCTCTCCTACCTGGCGGTGCTCGGCGTCTGTGCGGTCGTCTTCCCGCACGTGTTCGGCTTCCCGGCCACCGACCCGTCCGTCCCGCTGTACGGCTACGTGTTCCTGGTCGCGCTGGGCGTGGACTACAACATCTTCCTGATGACCCGCGCCCGCGAGGAGTCGCTGCGGCACGGCACCCGGGAGGGTGTGCTGCGGGCGCTCACCGCGACCGGCGGGGTGATCACCTCGGCCGGTGTGGTGCTGGCCGCGACCTTCGCCGCGCTCGGGGTGATCCCGCTGGCGTTCCTGGTGCAGATCGCCTTCATCGTCGCCTTCGGCGTCCTGCTGGACACCCTGCTGGTCCGCTCGCTGCTCGTCCCGGCGCTCGTCCACGACCTGGGGCCGCGCGCCTGGTGGCCGGCCCGGATCGACCCGTCGGACAGCCCGGCCGAGCCGGTCGGCGAGCAGGTGCCGGCGGCCCGCTGAGCGGGGCACCGCCCCACTGTCCAAGCCGGGCGAGCGGGCGTACGGTGGCCACACGGCACCGTGCGCACGCCCGCCCGGCTGCGACCGCCGACCCGCGCTCCCCCGGCCCCGCGCCCCCGCTCCTGTGCACCCCTCTTGCCCGGCCCTCCCCGCCCTGACGCCCGGCGGCGAACCGCACCGCTGGAGGCCGACCATGGCCGACCCCAAGGCGTTCCTGAACACGCCCCGGCTGCTCCGCGCCCGCCGGGCGGTGGCGGCCCGGGTGCACGACTGGGAGGAGGTCTACCAGCGGCGCGCGCTGCTCCCGATCATCAGCGGCCAGGCGGCCCGGTGCATGGACTGCGGGCTGCCGTTCTGCCACCAGGCCTGCCCGCTCGGCAACCTCGTCCCCGAGTGGAACCGGCTGGTCTCCGCCGACGACTGGCGCGACGCGGTGGAGCGCCTCGGCGCCACCAACAACTTCCCGGAGTTCACCGGCCGGCTCTGCCCCGCCCCCTGCGAGAGCGCCTGCGTGCTGGCCATCAACGCCGACGCGGTGACCATCAAGAACGTCGAACTCGCCATCGCCGACCACGCCTGGGAACACGGGCTGGAGCCGCCGCGGCCGCCGGAGCGCCGCACCGGGCGCACCGTCGCGGTGGTCGGCTCGG
>NZ_JBEYFP010000085.1:0-16851 GCF_040634455.1 Kitasatospora sp. NPDC007106 | reverse complement strand
GGCGGCCGGAGCCTCGGCGGCCGGAGCCTCGGCGGCCGGAGCCTCGGCGGCCGGAGCCTCGGCGGCGGGGGCCTCGGCGGCCTTCTGGCCCTCGAGGATGTCCTTCTCCCAGTCGGCCAGCGGCTGGTCGGCGCCCGGCTCGGCCTTCGTGTCGCCCTTGGCGACACCGGCGCGGGACTTCAGGCCCTCGGCGACGGCGTCGGCGATCACACGGGTCAGCAGGGTGACGGAGCGGATCGCGTCGTCGTTGCCCGGGATCTTGTAGTCGACCTCGTCCGGGTCGCAGTTGGTGTCGAGGATGGCGACGACCGGGATGTTGAGCTTCCGGGCCTCGCCGACCGCGATGTGCTCCTTCTTGGTGTCCACGATCCAGACGGCGCTGGGAACGCGCTGCATGTCGCGGATACCGCCGAGGGTCTTCTCCAGCTTGTCGTACTCACGCTGGAGGACCAGGAGCTCCTTCTTGGTGAGGCCGGAACCGGCCACATCCGTGAAGTCGATCTCGCTGAGCTCCTTGAGGCGCTGCAGACGCTTGTAGACGGTCGAGAAGTTGGTCAGCATGCCGCCGAGCCAGCGCTGGTTCACGTAGGGCATGCCCACGCGGGTGGCCTGCTCGGCGATGGCCTCCTGGGCCTGCTTCTTGGTGCCGACGAAGAGGATGCTGCCGCCGTGGGCAACGGTCTCCTTGACGAACTCGAAGGCGCGGTCGATGTAGTTCAGCGACTGCAGGAGGTCGATGATGTAGATGCCGTTGCGCTCCGTGAAGATGAAGCGCTTCATCTTCGGGTTCCAACGACGGGTCTGGTGACCGAAGTGGACGCCGCTCTCCAGCAGCTCCCGCATCGTGACGACGGCCATGGCCGTGCTCCTCAGGTTTTGCGCCCGGCGAGCCGCTCCGCGGAGGAGACGGGGAACCGGGTCTCTCGGTTGTGTCCGCGGCGGCCGGGTGACCACCACGCCTGACGCCCCGGGCGTGCCAAGCCGCCGCGGCCTGGACGGCACTGGGCCGGCAGGCTCGGCGGACCGAGCGGCACTCGCACCGGACGGAGACCACGCCGACCCCTTGCGGGGCGGCCGCTCCACCGGTGGCGGGGCGTGCGAAGTCGACCCGGTGGACCGGGTCGCGTGTGAAGTGTACGGGAAGGCCCGAGTTGCGGGCGACTCCGGCGCCGGGAGCACCCGGGCGGACAGGGGTGAGCGGGGATCAGTTCAGCGGGACGTGGGACGGCGTTCACTCCCGGCCGGACGGCGCTCCCCGGCGGACCGGAGTTGTTCACCCGGCCGGGTGACAGCGGTTGTCCACAGGGCGGGGTTGTCCACAGGTCCTGCGGTGCGGTGCTCGGGGCGCTCCTGCGGGGGCCAGCCTGGCCGGCATGAACCACCGTCCGATCGGTCCTCCGATCCTCCTGCTGCGCCGGTGCTCGTTCCCGTGGCGGACCCTGTTCCGGAGATCGCTGCTGATGGCGAGGCTGCGGGTGCCGGGTCTGCTGCGGGTGCCCGGCCTGCTGCGGCCGTCCCCGGGGGCGACCGGGGCGCCGCCTCCGGGGTTGCCGCCGAGGCTGCCTCCGGGGTTGCCCCCGGACACGCGAGGTGGGCTGTTGCTCGCGCTGATGCTGGCCGGCACCGTCACCTTGATGCTTCCGCCGCCCCGGTCCGAGGTCGGCGCCCTTCGGGCCGGGCGGTCGGATGCGGCCGCATCGACCGGAGCGGTCCGACCGGTGGGCGCGCCCGGACCGGTCGGTGCGCCGGCCTCACAGGACGGCCGGGCACCGACCGGCGATCGCGCCTTCCGCCGCGCCCCCGGTGCCGGTCGGGCCTGGCCGGTGGGCGGGCCAGGTGCGCTGCTCCGCCGGTTCGAGCCGCCGGCTGCCCTCTGGGCGGCCGGGCACCGGGGCGTCGACGTGGCGGCGCCTGTCGGCGCGCCGGTCCGGGCCGCCGCTCCCGGCGTCGTCTCCTTCGCCGGATCGGTGGCCGGACGACCGGTGGTGACGGTCACCCACCCCGCTTCCGGGAATCCCCCGTTGAGGACGACCTACCTGCCGGTCGAGGGCTCGGTCGCCGCGGGCACTGCCGTCGGGGCGGGTGAGGTGATCGGGAACCTCGCCGACAGCGGCCACCACTGCCCTGCCGGGAACTGCCTGCACTGGGGACTGCTGCGCGGCCCCCGGTACCTCGACCCGCTCGCCCTGCTCGGCACCGGCCGCGTCCGGCTGCTTCCGCTCGACCACCACGCCTCCGGCGTTGGCGGCGGTCGGTCGGTGACGGCGAGCCGGGGATCCGGGTCGGCGTCCCCGGAGGACGGCTCCCCCGCGCGGACCCGGCTGCCGGGGTTCGACAGCCGGCCGCACGCGACGGGCTGCCGATCGAGGTGCGGGCCCCGGGCCGGCCTATCTTCGGTCGCCGCCCGCCAGCCCGTCCAGCGCCAGGGCGACGGCCGCATCGGCGATCGCCACGGCCTCCTCCGGGGTGGCCCGCTCCGTCTGGCGCGAGGCCGTGTCGATCACGCCCTGCAGCAACAGCGCGGCAAGGCGGGGGTTCACGTGGCCCAGCTCGGCCAGGGCGTCGACGACCAGCGTGACCAGACCGCTGTGCGCCGCCCGGATGCGCTCCCGGGCAGCGTCGTCCAGTTCCACTTCGGAGATCGCCGTCACCGCGAGGTGCCGTGGATCGGCCGCCAGGTGCAGTTGCCCGCGGATGTACGCCTCCAGCCGGCCGCGGGCGTTGTCGCACACGGCCATCCCCGCCTCGATCTCGGCGGTCCACAGCGGGAGGTCGGCCGCGCAGAGCTCTTCCACCACGGCAGCCCGGGAGCGGAAGTACTCGTACACGGAAGACCGGGCCAGCCCGGTCCGGGCGGCGAGGGCCGCGAAGGTCAGCGCCTCCCGGCCGCCCTCGGCGAGCAGCAGGCGGGCGGCGTCCAGGAGCGCAGCCCGCTGCAACTGGCGATGCTCGGCCACCGTGGCGGCCCTGATCTTCGGCACACTCCTACTCTACGGAGCCTTACGGCAGCGCCGACCGCCACCACGCGAACCCCCCGACGTCCCCGGCGCACGGCCCGACCCGCGCGCCGTGTCCCGGCACGGTGCCGTCCCATCCGGTGGTGCCCGACCCGATCCGCTCGATCCCGTCCGGTGCGGTGCGGTGCGGTCGGGCCCGCTCGGTCAGAGCCGATCCGGCGCGGGCCTGCGGGCCGAAGTCGTCCCTCGACCGTCCGCGGAGCAGCTGGCCGACCGGGTCAGCGGACGTCGGAGAGCTTCGCCCTCAGTTGCAACACCGACTTGGTGTGGATCTGGCTGACCCGGCTCTCGGTCACTCCGAGCACCTGACCGATCTCCGCCAGGGTGAGGCCCTCGTAGTAGTAGAGCGTCACCACCGTCTTCTCCCGTTCGGGCAGGGTGTTGACCGCGGTGGCGAGCAGGCGGCGCAGCTCGCGGTCCTCCGCGATCTCGACCGGGTTGTCCGCGCCGGTGTCCTCCAGGGTGTCCATCAGGGTGAGGGCGTCGCCGCTCTCCCCGATGGGGTGGATCAACTCGTCGAGGGCCATGACGTTGGCGAGCGACAACTGGCTGAAGATCGCGTGGAGGTCCTCCAGCGTGATGCCCATCTCGGCGGCCACTTCGGGCTCGTGCGGCGTGCGCCGCAGCCGGGCCTCCAGGGTGGCGTACGTCCGCTCGACGGTCTTGGCCTTCTGCCGCACCGACCGGGGGATCCAGTCGAGGGCGCGGAGTTCGTCGATGATCGCCCCACGGATCCGGCTGATCGCGTAGGTCTCGAACTTGATAGCGCGATCGATGTCGAACTTCTCGATCGCGTCGATCAGCCCGAACACGCCGGAGGACACGAAGTCGGCCTGCTCCACGTTGGCCGGCAGGCCGACACCCACCCGGCCCGCCACGTACTTGACCAGCGGCGAGTAATGCAGGATCAGCTGCTCGCGGAGCCGCGGGTCCCCCGACTCCTTGTAGGAACGCCAGAGCATCTCCAACGCGCTGCGTTCACCGGAGGCCTTCGCCGCACGGCCGGCCGATGCCTGCTGTCCGAGCCGCCCGGAGGTCGGCACTGCGGGTTGTGGCGCGGGCTGGGCAGCCGCGGCGGGCGCAACGGGTGGCTTGACGGGGGACGGCACCGACTTGGGGGTCGTCACCTCCGGGTGGGGCGCCGCCGGGGTGCCCGGCTCGGGGAGGGTCGGGCGGTGGCCGTCGGCCTCCGTCCGCACTCCGTCCACCTGGCCGGACTCCGCTGCGGCGCCCGAGGTCGATCCCGGTGCTGATGCCTGCGGTGAAGCTGGTGGTGAAGCCGGCGGTGTCGACCCTGATGTCGGTGCGGGCGATGTCGGTGCGGGCACCGGGACGGGCGTCGCCGACTCCGGACGGGCGGGCTCCCGGGGTGCCACCGGCCGGCCGACGGTCTCCACGCCGTCCGGCACCCGCTCGTGCCCTCCTCCCCCGCCGGCCGGGGGCGCCGGAACCGGGCGCACGGGGCCGGGGAGCCGCCGGGCCGCCGTCCGGTCCGCGCCTCCGGAACCACCGGGGGGCGCGGCGCCGTCGGCTCCGGCCCGGCGGGCGATCGGCCAGGGCCGTTCCCCGCCCGGTGCCGCCGGTCCGCTCCTGGCCGGCACGCTCCTCGACGGCGGGGGCTGGTCGGCACGGGCATGGACGTGGGAGTGGCTCGGCTCGGCTTCGTACGGATCGGTCCGCCGCGCCCCGCCCCGGGCGGACCGCCCACCGGTGCTGCCCTCGGCGGCGCGGCGCTGGTCGGGACGCGCCTCCGGGTAGGGCTGGCGGGCGGCAGCTCGCTGAGCCTCGTCCGTACGGCCCGTCCGGTCGATCTGCTCCTCGCGATACCGCCCGTGCGACTGCGGACCGCAGGCCGCCTCCGGGGCCACCGGTGGGCCGGCCGGCCGCTCGTGCGTGGTGGGCACGGTGTGCGGGAGGGCCGACGGTCGGGCAGAAGTCTCGGGGACGGCCGGCCCGACCGCTCCTTGGGCTTCCGCCGTCGCAGGCGGGCCCATGGGGGCGCGCGGCACCAACGGGTGCGCCGGGGCGGACGGAGCAGGGTGCGCTGCGGAGGGCGCGGGCGCCGCAGGCCCGGACCGCGCGGGTGCGGTGGGCGGGGCTGTTGCGCTGCGGGTCTCCTGCTGGCCTGGTGAGAGCGGCCGACCCGGCACGCGGGTCTGGCCGGGCGACCGGGCGGGGTTCAACAGCGTCGGCCCCTGGGGTCCGAGGTCCGCCGCGGGACGGGCCCCGGCCCCAGCCCTTCCCGCAGACCGGGCGTCACCGGTCACCCTGTGTCCCGGAATGTTTGTGGGCATGCGTTGGTCTGCGCCGTTCTGCCGAGTCATGTGCTGATAGGGAAGCCACAAGGGAGCGTAGCGTGACCACGTCGCTGCGGTGTGCTACCGCCACTCGGTCGTCGCCCGATCCGGTGGCCCACCCGGCGCGTGCCCGCGACGCGCGCCGGTGCGTGTCGCGACCCTCAACGGCGCCTGACGAGCCGCCAGTGGGCGCCGAATCGCTCGACGTAGCCGAGCGAGACCAACTCGTACAGATGCTGCAGCACGGCGTCCGGAGAAAGTCCCGCCTCCCGGGCGAGTCGGTCGACCGGCGCTCCGTCCGCACAGCCGGGGACGGCCTCCAGCACCCGGGCCACCGACGGCTCCAGCAGGTCCCGCGGGAGGACCGGGCCGGAGCGGGGTGGTGCGAGGTCGTCGCCGATCGCTCCGACGAGTTCGGCGATGTCGGACGCGTCGGTCACCAGCGTGGCGCCGCCGCTGCGGATCAGCGCGTGCACACCGGCGGACAGCTCCGAGGTGACGGGGCCGGCGACGCCCATCGTGTGCCGGTTGAGGTCCCGCGCCCGGCGGGCGGTGCTCAGGGCGCCGCTGCGGACGGCCGCCTCGACGACGACCGTGCCACGGGTGAGCGCCGCTATGACGCGGTTCCGCAGGACGAACCGGAAGCGGTTGGGATGGACTCCCGGTGCCAGTTCGCTGACCAGCAGCCCCTGCTCGGAGATGCGGCGGATCAGTTCGGTGTTCCCGGGCGGGTAGCTCATGTCGACCCCGCAGGCGAGGACGCCGACGGTGGCGCCGCCGACGGCGAGGGCGCCCCGGTGGGCGGCCGAGTCGATCCCGTAGGCGCCGCCGGAGACCACCACCCAGCCGCGTTCGGCCAGTTGCGAGGCGATCTCGCCGGCGACGTGCGCGCCGTAGGCGGTGCATGCCCGGGAGCCCACCAGGGCGACGGAACGCAGCGCCAGCAACCGGAGCGACCCGGTGCCCCGCACCCAGAGGCCGACCGGACGGCCCTCCCGGAGGTCGTCCAGCTGGCTGGGCCATTCGGGGTCGCCCGGAATGATGAACCGTCCGCCGTGCGCCTGGACGAGGCGGAGGTCCGCGACGGGATCGAGCGCCGCGCAGCGGGCCCGGTAGTCACCGACCCGGCCCGGGTCGAGGCCGTACGGACCGGGGTGCAGCCGGCCCCGGACGACGTCGACCACCGTGGTGGCCCCGAGTTCGGCGAGCCAGCGCCCCATCACCGCGTCACCGGGCTCGATCAGCCGGGTGAGGGCCGCTCGGGCCAGGCGCTCGGGTGACGGAGCCGGGCCTCCCCCGGGCGGCGACGCCCGCGCCGCGTCACCCGGTGGGCACCTGGCCGGACGGACGTCCTCGGTGTCGGTCGTGCGGGGCGGACTCGTGGAGGTGCTGCTGGTGCTGTCCATGCTGGACTCCTCGGTCCTTGGTCCTCGGTTGATGTGTCGATGTGTCGATGTTTTGTGTGCCGTGTGCCGTGTGCCGTGCCGTGTGCCTTCCGGGGCCGGTCCGGCCGGCGGGGCGGTCACGGGTCGGCGATGCAGTCGCCGTGGTCGTGGTGGGTGTCGCGCGGGAGTCGCGGGCGCTCGGCCGTCGGGCCGCGGTGCACGCCCGTCCGCAGGGCGAGCGCCGTCCGGACGTCGGACCGGCCGGGTCGGTCGCGGCCCGAGAGGTCGGCGATCGTCCACGCCACCCGGAGCACCCGGTCGAGCCCGCGGGCCGTCAGCAGTCCCCGCTCCAGGTCTCGTTCGGCGTCGGTGAGCGCGTCGGGCTGCAGTCGCCAGCGCGTCCGCAGTTCGTGGCCGGGGACCTCCGCGTTGGTGCGCCAGGGGGTCTCGGCCAGCCGAGCGGCCGCGCGGTGGCGGGCGGCCAGCACCCGGGCGGCCACGACGTCGGTGGACTCCGCCGAGTTGTCGCGGGTCATCAGTTCGGCCCGCGAGACGGAGGAGACCTGGACCTGGAGGTCGACGCGGTCCAGCAGGGGGCCGGAGAGCCGGGCCTGGTACCGGTTGACCATCGTCGGGGTGCACTCGCAGCCCTCGCCGCGGATCGAGTGGCGACCGCAGGGGCACGGGTTGGCCGCCAGGCAGAGCAGGAACCGGGCCGGCATGCGCATGGACCCGGCGGCGCGGGCGATCATCACCTCGCCCGACTCCAGCGGTTGGCGCAGTGCGTCGAGGACGCGCACCGGGAACTCCGGCGCCTCGTCCAGGAAGAGCACCCCGCGGTGGGCCAGGGAGACGGCACCGGGTCGGGGCATCCCGCTGCCGCCGCCGACGATGGCGGGCATCGTCGTGGAGTGGTGCGGCGCGCAGTAGGGCGGGCTGTCGATGAGCGGCCGGTTGGGCGGCAGCAGTCCGGCGACCGAGTGCACGGCCGTCACCTCCAGCGCCTCCTTCTCGGTGAGCGGCGGGAGCAGGGCGGGCAGGCGCTCGGCCAGCATGGTCTTGCCGGCTCCGGGTGGCCCCTTCAGGTAGAGGTGGTGGCCTCCGGCGGCCGCGATCTCCAGGGCGTGGCGGGCCTCGTACTGACCGGCGACGTCCGCGAGGTCGGGCCGGATCGTGTTCTCCGCGGCGATGTCGCGCACACCGATGCCGGGCAGCAGCAGCCCGGCCAGCAACGGGTTCGGCCGGCCGACGAGCGTGTCGGGCTCGTCGTCGGGTGGGGGTGCGTCGGTGAGCACTGCGATCAGTTGGCGCAGGCTGCGGACGCCCATCACCGAGACGCCCGGTACGAGCGAGGCTTCGGCCGCGGTCTGCTCCGCCACGACGACCTGGCGGTATCCCGCGTCGGCGGCTGCCAGGACGGACGGCAGGACGCCCCGGACGGGCCGGACCCGGCCGTCCAGGCCGAGTTCGCCGATGATGAGGAGTTCGGCGATGGCGGCCGGGTCGATCCGGTCCGCGGCTGCCAGTACGGCGCAGGCGACGGCCAGGTCGAAGCCGCTGCCGCTCTTGGGCACGGAGGCCGGGCTGAGGCCGACGGTGAGTTTGCGCTGCGGCCAGCTCTCGCCGCTGTTGACGACCGCGGCGCGGACGCGGTCGCGGGCCTCCGAGAGCGCCTTGTCGGGCAGGCCGACCAGCGTGAATGCGGCCACGCCGGGTTCGAGGTCGGCCTGGACCTCGACCACTACGCCGTCGACACCGACGAGCGCGACCGAACAGGTACGGGCGAAGGTCATGTCAGAGCGCCCCTCGGAGATGCTCGACCAGGGCCGCGCCCTTGGCCCGGTTGACGACGGCCACCAGATCGATGCGGACGCCGCCGGGCGGTGGTGGCGGCGGCAGACCGGTGCCGAGGGCTGCTGCGTCCGAGGCGGCGGTGCCGCCACGCTTCGCCGCGGTCCGCTTCCGGGCCCGGCCCTTCCCGCCGGCCGGGCGCTCGGCTGCCCGCTCGTCCGGCGGCTCGGACTGTGGCTCGGACTGTGGCTCGGACTGCTCGTCGGTCTGTGCCGCGTCATGTGGCTCGGGGTGCTCCCGGGCCGCCTTCCCGGTGCGTTTCGCGGCCTTCATCCTCGGCCGCACACCCGCACCCGCACCCGCACCCGCACCCGCACCCGCAGCATGGTCCAGGTCCACCGGATCCCGGTCCGGAAGGTCCGGCAGCGGGAGCCCGACCGAGGTCGAGGGGGTCGAGTGGGCCGATGCGGCCGAGGGCACGAGCAGTCCGTCGCCCTGGGGCACGTACGTCACCCGCTCGGCGAGCAGTTCGAAGTAGGTGGGCCAGCGTTCGGCGAGCCAGCGCTCGGCGAGTCTGCGCAGCCGGTCGGCCTTCGGCCGGTCGATGCCCTCGGTGGGCTGCTGGAACGCGCGTTCCGAACGCGTCTTGACCTCGCAGATCGCGAGGGTGTCGCCGTCCAGCGCGACGATGTCGAGTTCACCCTCGGCGCACCGCCAGTTGCGTTCGAGGATGTGCAGGCCCTCGTGGGCGAGCCTGCGGGCGGCCACTTCTTCGCCGTAGCGGCCGAGACCGTTGTTGGAACTCTGCACGGCCATCACCTCCGTGCCACGGAGGTTGCCGTGCGGGCCGTGGCGGGAGCGCCGCGGTGTCAGGACCTGTGGACAACTCGGGCCTGTGGACAACCCGGGTCCCTCGCAGGGGTGGCTTTGCGGAGCCGCTCTGGACACGGGGCGATCGACCCGTCCATGCTCGGTGCTCCGGACGCGGCGCTGCCCGCTGCCGACAGCCGATGCCGCCGGTCGCTGTCGGCCGACGCATCCGCGGTCCCGGTCGGCGCAGCAGGTGCTTCCCCGGTCGCGTCCCCGGTGGCCTCGCCGGTCGCCTCGCCGTTCAGTTCCCGAACGACGCGTCGTCGGACGGCAGCTCCAGGTCGCTCTTCGCCAGCTCCTCGATGTTGACGTCCTTGAAGGTCAGGACCCGCACCTTGCGGACGAACCTGGCCGGCCGGTACATGTCCCAGACCCACGCATCCGCCATCGACACCTCGAAGAACACCTCGCCCTGCACCGAGTGGACCTGCAGGTCGTAGTCGTTCGTGAGGTAGAACCGCCGCTCGGTCTCGATCACGAATTTGAAGAGTCCGACGACGTCCCGGTACTCCCGGTAGAGCTTGAGCTCCATCTCGGTCTCGTACTTCTCGAGGTCTTCGGCACTCATCCAGGCGTCCCCTCACTCGTCACGTCCACCCCATTGTGGACCACCGCACCCGCCGTCAAAGCCGTACCGGTGGGACTGGCGGGCCTTGCGCGACCAGCTGTTCGACCAGCTCGGCCAAGCCCGCCGGGTAGACCGTCTCGGCGGTGCCGCGGAGTTCCTCGACCGTCCACCAGCGGGCGGCGAGCAGCAGCGCGTGCTCGCCGTCGCCGGCGGTCGCCGGGCCGGTGGCGCCCGTCCCCGCGGCGGCGAGGCCGAAGGCGTCCGGCTCGGCCTCGGTCCGGGCCAGGTGGAACCACTGCTCCTGCTCGTACGCCTGCCCCTGGAAGGAGAACGTCACCGTGCCGTACGCGACGACGGGCCCCAGCTCCACCTCGGCCGGGCCGATCTCTTCGGCGAGCTCGCGCAGGGCCGCCTCGCGCAGGCCCTCGCCCGGCTCCAGCCCGCCGCCCGGGGTGATCCACCACGTGGTGCCGGGGACAGCCGGGTCGAGCCCGCGCAGGAGCAGCACCCGGTCGCTGCGGTCCAGCAGCAGCACGCGGGCGGCGCGGCGGCGCAGGGCGGCCAATCCGCTCACCTCCTGGTTCCGGGGCCCACAGCGGCCCGTGTCAGCGGCGGGTGCGTCGGCCGACCCAGCGGACGATCGACACCGCCCAGCCGGCGGCGCCAGCCGCGAGGACGAGGGCTCCGCCGCCGACCGCCGCGTAGGCGGCGGGGACGAGCAGGCCGTGCGCCGAGGCGGGCCGGCCCTTCACGTCGTCGAAGGCGGTGGTCCGCGGCACGGCGGCCGTCCGGTCGGAGGGCCAGACGATGCCCTCGACGCGGGCGACCACGTCGGTCGCGGCCACGGTACCGCTCGCGAGGTCGAGGTGGCTGCGGGAGTCGAGCGAGTTCGACCGGGAGTCGCCGAGCAGGAAGATCCGGCCCTCGGGCACGGTGATGCGGTAGCCCTCGCCGGGGCCGAGGTGCTGGTCGGTGTAGGGCTCGTCGACGGCGGTGCCGTTGACGGTGAGGCGCCCGTCCGATCCGCAGCAGGCGACGGTGTCGCCGCCCACGGCGACCACCCGCTTGACCATGGTGGCGCCGCCCCAGAGCGGTTCGCTGAAGACGACGATGTCGCCGCGGCCGACGGACGCCCCGTCCGTCCGGTGGGCGAGCACGGTGTCGCCGTTCTTCAGGGTGGGCGTCATGGAGGTGGTGGGGATGCGGTACGGCCGGTACTGCAGCGCGAGGTAGGCGAATCCGCCGACCAGCATCGCGAAGCCGACGGCGATGGCGACGCCCTGGAGCAGCGAGGCGATGCTCCGGCGGGGCCTGCGGGGTGTCGCCGCGGTGGCCGGACGCTCCGTGACACTGCTCATCGCGGTCGCACCTTCCTGGTCGGTGCGGGCTCGGCCGGCTCGCCCCTGAGTGGTCCGCGCCTGCGGTACGGGCACTGCACCGGGCTCCGGAGAGCCGGCGAGCCGCGGCACGTCCGAGCAGATTACTCGTCGGTACCGCGGCTCGCGCAAGAGTCGGCGGCGGATCGTTTCCCGGGGCCCGCCCACCCCGCTCCGGTGCCGGCACCCTCTTCGGTGCCCGCCTCGGCGTCGACACTCAGGCCGACAGTCACTCCGGCACCGGCACCCGCTTCGATGCCGGCGCCCGGGTCAGCGCTTCTTCCGGCGCAGCAACCAGACGGCCGGGACGGCGGCAGCGGCCCCGGCCGTCGGCGGCAGGAGCGGGGCGGAGGCGGAGAGGCCCTTCTGGTCGAAGGTGTCCGGCACCGGCAGGGTGGACCAGTCGCCGATCGGCCAGGCGACGACGAAGGCGCGGCCGACGACGTTCTTGACCGGCACCGTGCCGCCACCGGGCTGGTCCTGGTGGTAGCGGGAGTCCAGCGAGTCGCCGCGGTGGTCGCCCATGACCCAGATCCGCCCCTCCGGAACCTTCACCGGACCGAAGGGCTTCTCGCCGCACGGGGTGTTGCCGGGGTACAGGTACGGCTCGTCCAGGGCGACGCCGTTCACCTTGACCGGCCCGCTGCCCTGGCACTCGACCGTGTCGCCGCCGACCGCGATGACCCGCTTGATGAGGTCCTTCTCGTTGGACGACGGCATCAGGCCGATGAAGCTGAAGACGTTCTGGATGCCGCGGACGAAGGCGTTGCTGTTCTGCTGGGTCGGCTCGTCGTTCAGCCAGCCGCCCGGGTCGTGGAAGACCACGACCTCACCGCGCTCCGGCTCGGATCCGAACCAGGGGGTCAGCTTGTCGACCAGGACGCGGTCGCCGATCTTCAGCGTCTGCTCCATCGAGCCGGACGGGATCGAGAAGGCCTGGACGAAGAAGGTCTTGATCACCAGCGCCAGGATCAGCGCGATGCCGATCAGGATCGGCAGTTCCTTCCAGAACGACCGCTGCCGCTGCGGCCGCCGGGCGGCCTGATCGGGGCTGTCCTGCGCGGTGTCGTTCTCCTCCGCGGCCTCGCTCACCACGTCCTCCGCGTCGTTCGGGGCACCGACGAGCCTACCGCCGGCGGCGGCAGCCGTGCCCGCGTCGGCGGGCTGCACGGCTTGCCCGGACTGGGCCGACCGGACCGCGCGGCCCCCCGTGCCCTCGGGCTCCGGGGCGCCCGAGCGGGCACCGACCACCAGATCCCCCACGACATCTCCTCCCTGCTGTGCGGACGCCCGTGCGCCCGCGCTCACCAGTGCCGCACAGCGGGCACCACGCTCCGTAACCGACCGTCGACCCGCATCAGCCTGCCCGCAGAGGGCTCGTCCGACACCGGTGGCGACCCGAGAACCCGGGAAGGTCACGAGAGACCATGCGCCGAGCATTCCAGCACTTCTCTATCACTCCCGATCGGCCCGCCCGTGCTCCCACACGGCGGCCGGATCCATCAACCGGACCGGCGGGTCCGCCGTGGCCCGGTCGACCTCCGCCTGACGGCGAACGGAAGGACGCCCAACACACCCATAACGAGCGAGGGTTCCGCAGGAGTCGGCGGAAGGCCGACCAATCCGGTCGGCGCGGGGAGCGCCGCGGCGGGTGCCTGTGCGGTCGACGCGTGCGTGACCGGGGAGGATCCGGATGCCGAACCGGCCCGGATCGAGGAGAGTGACGTCGGCACGTCGAGTTGACCGAGCCTCGGCAGCGGCCAGGCGATGAGGAAGGCCCGGCCGACGACGTTGCTCACCGGGATGGTGCCGTTGCCGGGGTTGGACATGTGGAAGCGGGAGTCCGCCGAGAGGTCGCGGTGGTCGCCCATCACCCACAGCCGCCCGGCGGGCACGGTGACCTTGAACGGCTGGCGGGACGGCACGTTGCCCGGTGCCAGGTAGGGCTCGTCCACCGGGTTGCCGTTGACCTTCACCCGCCCCTGGGGGTCGCAGCACTCCACGGTGTCGCCGGCGACACCGATGACCCGCTTGATCAGGTCGTGCTCGTTGTCGGAGGGCAGCAGGCCCACCGAGGAGAAGACCTGCTTGACCTTCTTGACCACCGGCCCGTCGTCGGACGGGTTGCGGTCGTTCTCCAGCCAGCCGCCGGGGTCGCGGAAGACCACGACCTCGCCCCGGCCCGGCTCGTTGCCGAACCACGGCGTGAGCTTGTCCACCAGGACGCGGTCGCCGATCTGGATGGTCTCCTCCATCGACCCCGAGGGGATGACGAAGACCTGGACGAAGAACGTCTTCAGCACCAGTGCGATCACCAGCGCGACGACCACCACCAGGGGTATCTCGCGCAGCAGCGAACGCCGCCGCCTGCGGGCGGCCCGCTGGGCAGTCCGGCGCCGGTCGGCCCGGCCGCGCACCGGGGTGCTGGGGCGGCCCTGCTCCGGCTCGGCCTCGATCGTCCTGCCCCTACCTCGGGTGCCCATGGCCACCAGTCCCCCCTGTTGCGGCGAAAGCCTCGGGCCGGTCGAGCGAAGTCCAGCGGCCGAACGGGAAGACCACCCACTCGGCGCGGCCGATCACCCTGGACTCCGGGACGAAGCCGCCCCCGGGCTCACCGAGGTGGTCACGCGAGTCACGGGAGTCGCTGCGGTGGTCTCCCATCACCCAGAGCCGTCCGTCCGGCACCACCACGTCGAAGGGCACGCGCGACGGCGCGTCCCCGGGCGCCAGGTAGGCGCTCTCGTCCAGCGGTACCCCGTTCACCCTGAGCCGTCCGTCCGATCCGCAGCACGTCACCCTGTCGCCGCCCACGCCGATCACCCGCTTCACGAACACCGAGTCGCCTCCCGGAGCGAGTCCGAGGCGGTCCAGCAGCCGTCGGCCGGCCGAGGGCTCGTCCGCGTACGGCAGGAAGGAACCGGTCCCGTCGAACACAACGACGTCGCCGCGCCGTACGTGCCCGCCGAAGGCGTAGGCGAGTTCGTTGGCCACCACCCGGTCGCCGGGCCGGAGGGTGTTCTCCATCGAACCGGACGGCACCGCGAACGGCCGTGCCACGAAGGCGTTCACCACGAGCAACAGGAGCAGGCACGTCCCGCCGATCAGCAGGAGGTCGCGGCCCCAGCCCCGGCCGGAGTCCTTCTCCGGGGCCGGTTCCGGGGCGGATTCCGAATCGGAATCCGGGTCGGAATCCGGGTCGGAATCCGGGTCGGGACCGGCGGGAACGACCACGGACCGCGCCGGATGGTCCGCACCGGTGGGTGCGGACCATCCGTCGCGGTCCGTGGAAGGTTCGTGCGTGGTCATCGGGCTGAGCCTATCCCCAGGGCCTGAAACGCCAAGGCCTGCGGCCCGGGAGCGTGCGCCCGGCCCGAGACTCCGTGTCCCGGCGGACCGGGACGACGGATCACTTGTCGCGCTTCTCCTTGATCTTCGCGGCCTTGCCGCGCAGGTCACGGAGGTAGTACAGCTTGGCGCGGCGGACGGCACCGCGGGTCACGACCTCGATCTTCTCGACGACCGGGGTGTGCACCGGGAAGGTGCGCTCCACGCCGACGTTGAAGCTGACCTTGCGGACGGTGAAGGTCTCACCGATGCCGGAGCCCTGACGGCGGATGACGACGCCCTGGAAGACCTGGACGCGGGAGCGGTTGCCCTCGATGACCCGGACGTGGACCTTGAGGGTGTCACCCGGACGGAAGGACGGGATGTCGGACCGCAGCGAAGCCGCGTCGACAGCAGCGAGCTTGTTGCTCATGGTGCTCTCCATCGCAGACGCCACAGGCCGTCCACGGAAGTCGTGAGAAAGGATGGTGCTGCGGGCCGCATGGACTGGCGACGAACCCCCTGTGGCGGGCGCGTCGGGCCACGTGGCGACCCCGAAGGGGACGCCCAGCGACAGACAACAGTCGCCTATTCTTCCACAGCCCCAGCCGTCGACCGAAATCGGCCGGCCTCCTCGTCCCAGACCAGGCCGAGCAGGTTGAGCGCCTCGCGCTCCTTCTTGTCGAAGGAGCCGAGCCGCCAGCGGTCGACCAGGTCGGGCCGGTTGGCCAGGGTCCGGGCGAAGGCCTGCTCGCGGCGCCAGCGCGCGATCTTGCCGTGGTGGCCGCTGAGCAGCACCTCCGGCACCTCGCGGCCGCGCCACTCGGCGGGCTTGGTGTAGACGGGGCCTTCGAGGAGATCGGCCATGGCGCCGGGCGCGAAGGAGTCGTCCCGGTGGGACTCGGCGTTGCCCAGCACCCCGGGCAGCAGCCGGGCGACGGCCTCGACCATCACCAGGACGGCGACCTCGCCGCCCGCCAGCACGTAGTCGCCGATCGACGCCTCGACCACCGGCATCCGGGTGGCGGCCTCCTCGATGACCCGTCGGTCGATGCCCTCGTACCGGGCCGGGGCGAAGGCCAGCCAGGAGCGGCCGGCCAGGTCCTGGGCGAGCTCCTGGGTGAACGGGCGGCCGCTCGGGGTCGGGACGACGAGGGTCGGCACCTCTCCCTCCGGCCCCTGCGCGAGCACGGCGTCCAGGGCGGCGCCCCACGGCTCGGGCTTCATCACCATGCCGGGGCCGCCGCCGTACGGGGTGTCGTCGACGGTGCGGTGCACGTCGGTCGTCCAGCTGCGCAGGTCGTGCAGGTGCACGTCCAGCTGGCCGCGCGCCCGGGCCTTGCCGACCAGGGAGACGTTCAGCGGCTCCAGGTACTCGGGGAAGATCGTGACGACGTCGATCCGCATCTCACTCACGCCCGGCACCGCCCGCCGACTCCTCGCCGCCCTCGGAGCCCGAACCCGCCTCGGAGACCGGGCCGGCCTCGGCGTCCGTCTCGGACTCCAGCGGTTCGATCAACCCGGCCGGCGGCGTGATCACGGCGCGCTGGTTCTCCAGGTCGATGGTGGGGACGATCTGCTCGACGAACGGCACCAGCACCTCGCTGCCGTCCGGCCGGGTGACCGTGAGCAGGTCCTGGTACGGCAGGTGGACGACCTCGGAGAGCTCGCCGATCAGGGTGCCGTCGGTGAGCACCACGTCCAGGCCGATCAGCTGGTGGTCGTAGTACTCGTCCGGGTCGTCGGGGCTCTCCTCCGGGTCGACCTCGGCGATCAGCATGGTGCCGCGCAGCGCCTCGGCGGCGTTGCGGTCCTTGACGCCGGCGAAGCGGATCAGCAGCCGGCCACTGTGCACCTTGCCGGACTCGACGGTCAGCGGGCCTGTGGAGGCCGGGTCGGTGAGCAGGACGGCGCCCGGTCCGAGCCGGAGTTCGGGTTCGTCGGTGCGGACCTCGACACTGACGTCGCCCCTGATGCCGTGGGCACGGCCGATCCTGCCGACGACGAGCTGCACGGTGATCGTTCTCCTGGGTGTTCCCGCGCCCGCGGCGCGTTCCTGGCTCCGGCCGGTCTGGCTCCGGCCGGCCTGCTCTGTCTGACCTGGTTCTCGTGACCCGGTCCTCGGCGTCCGGCCCGGTCCCGGCGTCACGCCGGGCGGTGAACGCCAGAAGGGCCGGCGCGGGCGCGGGGGGGGCCCCCGGCGCCCGGCGGACGGGAGAGGGA
>NZ_JBEYFP010000084.1:0-16966 GCF_040634455.1 Kitasatospora sp. NPDC007106 | reverse complement strand
GCTCCGCGCAGAACTGCGCGGAGCCGATGCCCCCGCCGGAATCGGGGTGCGCGGGGCGGTCAGCTCCCCGGCAGGATCAGGTCCAGCAGCTCCTCGACCCGCGCGACCACGTCGGCGCGGTCGTTCAGGATCCACGACACGTGCTGGACGCCGAAGAACGAGGCGACGATCGTCCGCGCCAGCGACGCCGCGGAGGCGTCCGCCGGGAGCTCGCCCGCCTCCTTGGCCCGCTCCAGCAGCAGGGTGTAGACGGCGATGTAGTCGATGAAGGGCAGCGGCAGTTCGGCGTCGGTGACCATGCGCTCGGTCTGCAGCCGGACGGCCGCCTGCGCCACCGCGTCGTCGCGGAGCCTGCGCGCCGTCTCCATGGTCAGCCGGCGGACGGTCTCCAGCGGCTTGAGGTCCGGGTCGGCCAGGGCCGAGGTGGTCTTCGGCGCGGCCGCGTAGAAGCTGCCGACCAGTTCGGCCGCGAGCGCCTCCTTGTTGGGGAAGTGGAAGTACACGGCGCCCTTGGTGGCACCGGCCTCCTCGGCGATCTCCTGCATGGTGACGACTTTGAAGCCCTTGCGGGCGAAGAGTGCGGCGGCGGCCTCCAGGACCGTCGCCCGGGTGCGCAGCGCCCGCGCCTGTTTCAGGGCCGGAGCGCTCCGACCTGCTGCCGTTCCCCGGCTCCTGCTGGTGCCGCTGACCGGATTCCCGCTGGCCGCCATGGCTCAACCTCCAGGGGTGCCGGCACGGTCGTGCCGGAGTTTCGCGCGAATCATAACGTCACGAAGGTATGTTCCAAATATTCTGCGGTACGACGGCAGCCGGCCACGTACCCGTGCTCCGGAACGCCCGCATCCGCACCCCGTGGCTGCGGCCGCCTTCCGCGACCGGTTCCGGTCGGCCACGCTGTCCTCGTCGACGACGACGTCCCCGCCCGCTGCGCCGCTAACCGAACGGGCAACGGGTGCCCCGGCCCTGCCGGCGGCCGGCGTCGTCCCGGCACGTGACGCCAGTCCACGACAGGGGGAGACAACGTTGAGCATTCTGGACGATCCCTGCACCACGGCCCGGACCACCGGGCTGCCCGGGTCACTCACGTCGGCCGCGGACGCGCTCCGCCCGACCGCCTTCGGCCGGGCCGCCGAGACCGACCGGCTGCGCGGCCTCGACACCGCGCTGGCCGAGCGGCTGGCCGGCTCCGGCTTCGCCCGCCACTTCGTCCCGCGCCGCTGGGGAGGCGCGGAGGGCAGCTTCACCGAACTCGTCGCGGCGACCGCCTCGTTGGCGGAGGGCTGTACCTCGACCGCCTGGTGCGCCGCCCTGCAGGCGGCCCACGGGCGGCTGGCCGCCTTCCTGCCCGAGGCCGGCCAGCAGGAGATCTGGGGGGCCTCCCCGGACGTCCCGATCGCGGCCGCGCTCGTGCCGCCGACCGGCCGGCTGGAGCGGACGGCCGACGGCGGGGTGCTGGTCACCGGCCGCTGGCGGTGCGTCAGCGGGGTCCGGAACGCGGCGTGGGTGCTGCTCGCGCTGCCCGACCCGGCGGCCCTGCCGGGCGACTTCCTGATCGTGGCCGTCCCCCGGGAGGCGGTGACGGTCCACGACACCTGGCACAGCAACGGGCTGCGGGGCACCGGCAGCCACGACGTCAGCGTGGCCGAACCCCTGGCCGTGCCGGCGCACCGCTGCCTGGCCTTCATGGACCTCGTCCGGGCCTCCGCGGCCCCGGACCGGGCCCGCTGCCACGGCGTGCCGCCGCGGCTGGTGGCGGGGCTCGCCTTCGCCGCGCCCGCCGTGGGGGCGGCGCGCGGCGCACTGAAGGCCTGGGCGGCGCCGCTGGCGGACACCCACGGTCCGGGCGGTCCGGCCGTCAGCCCGGCCCGCTGCGAGGTGATGGCGCGGGCCTCGGCCGAGATCGACATCGCGGCCTCGCTGCTGGCGGACGCCGCGACGCGGGCGGACGCCGGGGCCGTCGGCGACCGCGCGGTGGGCCGCAACCTGCGGGACACCGCGCTGGCGGTGGAACTCACCGTCTCCGCGGTGGAGCGGCTCTTCCGGGCCGGCGGGGTGGCCGCCCAGTGGGAGGACTCGGCGCTCCAGCGGGCCTGGCGGGACGTCCACACGCTGGCCGCCCACGGCGCGCTCAGCTGGGAGGCGGCGGCCGCCGAGTACACCCGGACGGGCCTGGCCGCGTACGCCGGCTGAGGCAGGGGTGCGGCCCGGGCTCCGGCGGGGTTTCGTGCCCCCGCCGGCGCCCGGGCCGCCGGCCCCGGTGCCGGGGCGCGACCGGCACCGGGGAGTCCGGCTCAGGCCGACATCTCCTTGGGCAGCAGCAGGTCGCGGGCGATCTGCGGCAGCATCTCGTCGAAGAGCTGCTGCCCGCGCAGCTCGCCGTCCAGGGTGTACGGGATGTCGTCGACCGGGATCACCAGCGCGGGCAGCGCCGGGACGAGCCGGGCGCAGGCGGCCCGGGCGGCGCGCTGGGTGGACTCCTCGCGCTCGGCGTCGGCCGGCACGAAGGCCACCAGCAGCACGTCGCCGTGGTCCGGGAGTTCGCCGATCAGGACGGCGGTCTGGCGGGCCGCGGGCAGCTCGGTGAGCGCCCGTTCGAGGGAGAGCAGCCGGGTGCCGAGGTCGGCCTCGTCCAGCTGGTCGTCGGAGGTGTGCGGCGGAACCGGCGTGGTCATGCGGGGATCTCCGTAGCTGACTGCTTGTCCAGGTGGATGTAGAGGTTGACCAGCGGCATGATCTCGGTGAGCAGCTCGCCGGTGCGGATGGTGCCGGTGGGGCTGTACGGGATGGCGTCGACCGCGATCACGTGCGCGGAGATCCACGGCACCCGGCGGGCGCAGACCGCGCTGACCGCCCGGTAGGCGGACGCCTCCAGGTCCCGGGCGACCGGGACGAAGGGCACCGCGAGCACGGGGCCGTGGTCCGGCACGGTGACCCGCAGCACGGCCAGATCGCGGACGGCCGGCTGGTCGAGCAGTTCGGTCTCCAGCCCGAAGAAGGCGGAGTCGTGGTCGCCGTCGGCCCGGGCCCGCACCGCACCGCTGGTCCGGCCGGTGAGCTCCAGCCGGCCCTCGTAGTCGATGACGCCGTCGTCGCCGGTGAGCAGGAAGGGCCGCGGGCCCTGGCCGTCGCTCAGGTCGACCAGCACGGAGGGCGCGGGGGCGTCCCCGTAGGCGTCCATGAGCTGGTAGCTCGCGACGGCGACCCGGCCGCGCGCGCCGGGCGGCAGCGGGCGGTGCTCGGCGTCCAGCACGGCGATGCCGATGCCCGGCATCGCGCGGCCGGAGCGGCAGGGCGACAGCGCCAGCTCGTCCGGGCCGAGCAGGGTGACCAGCCCGGTCTCGGTGGAGCCGTAGTAGTGGTGCAGGACGGGGCCGAAGCGGTCCCAGGCCTCGTTGACGATCCAGCGGTTGAGGTGCTGGCCGCCGGTGAGCAGGAAGCGCAGCCGGGAGGTCTGCCGCAGCTCGGCGGAGGCCGGGTGGGCGAGCAGCCGGGAGAGCACCGGCGGCACCATCAGGGTGGCGGTGACGCCCTCGTCGGTGATCAGCCGGCACATCTCGGCGAGGTCGTGGTACGGGCCCAGCACCACGGTGCCGCCCAGGGCGAAGAACACCCGCGCCCAGCCCGGGCTCGACGCGTGGTACATCGGGACGGTCACCAGGTAGGTGTCGTCCTCGTCGAAGGCGAACTCGTCGACCAGTTCGGCGAGCCGGCGGGCCTCGAAGGAGCGGCGGCGGACCACCAGCCGCGGGTTCCCGGCGACGTCGTAGCTCACCGCGAAGTGCTCGTAGGGTTGGGAGATCTGCGCGGTCACGGCGGTCTGCGCGGCGGCCAGCGTCGAGTAGTGCACCGGCTCGCCGGCCTGCGGGTCCGGGACGACCGGCTCGGGCGCGGCCAGCTCCTCGCCCACGCCGTGCAGGTGGACCTGCAGCACGCCCTCGCGGTCGGCCCAGCCGGCGGCGATGAGCAGCGGGCGGTGCAGCTTGCTGCTGACCACGACGGTCGGGCGGAGCTGCGCCAGGGCGTCCGCGGTCGCCTCCGGGGTGGCCTCGAAGTCGAGGCCGGTGACGGACACGCCCAGCGTCTCGAAGGCGGCCATGGTGACGACCAGCTCCCAGCCGTTGCAGCAGAGGAAGGCGGCGCGGGCCGGCCGTCCCCCGGGCAGCACCGCGGCCAGGCCGCCGGCCACCTTGGCTATCTCGTCGGCCAGTTCGCTCCAGGTGATCCGGCGTCCGCCGTCCACCAGTGCGACGTGGTCCGGGCGTTCAGCGGCGTGCCGCAGGGCGTCTTGCAGCTTGATCATCTCGAACTCCGTTCCAGTGGGCTGGAGTTGGCCCTTCTGGTTCATCCATCGGTTGGGGCGCCGGAACACCTGCCCGGCGGTCTCGCTGGGGAAGGTCGGGCTCTTCTTCGCTGCACGCGGTCGCCGCCGAATGCGCGGGCACGCGTCGGGACACCCACCCGATAGAAACAAACCTTCCCGAAGGTATCAATAGCCATCGGCAGGACCGATGTGCGGCCCGCCGGCACCCCCGGCCGACCCCCGTCCCACCCCGCCACCACCGCCCCCACCTGCGGACACGACCGACGTGCGCGGATCCACGACGCCCGGTGCGCGGACCGGCAACACCCCCGTCCGGCCGGTCGGTAGCTTCGGCCGGGCACCGTCCCACCGCGCCCCGCCAGCCGTCCCACCGTGGAAGGAACAGCCCCATGAAGCGCCGTTTCGTCGCCCTCGCCGCCGCCCTCGCCCTCTCCGCAGGCGGCGCCACCCTCGTCGCCGGACAGGCCTCCGCCGACGACGGCACCGCGGCCGCGACGGCCTCCGCCGCCCGCACCAGCCTGCCCCCGTTCGCCGGCAAGACCTACCTGATCACGGTCGACAACGGGAACGTCTACAAGAACACCTACTCCGCGGACGGCACCTCGCTGCACTCCGAGACCGTCGCCGGCACCGGCGTCGGCGAGACCTTCGACGCCGCCCTGGCCACCGCCCAGGTCGGCTGGGGCCTCTACTTCACCAACTGGGTCGAGCCCAACGGCGTCACCGTCAGCCACGTCATGAACTTCAACAACAACACCGTGAAGGTGTACTTCACCTTCGCCACGGCCACCGGCACCCGCCTCGGCCAGCTGCACAGCGCCACCATGAGCTGCGTGGCCTGACCCCCTTCCGGCCCGCACCCGGCGCGCCGCGCCCGACCCCCTTCCGGCGCCGCGCCCCGGCCGTGCCCGGGTACCGCCCCTCCCTGCGGTACCCGGGCACGCCGCCCGGCAGTGGTTGACTGGAGCCCATGAGCATTCACGAGAACCTGCTCGGCGGTCCGCCGCCGACCCACCTCCCGGCCGAGCCCGGCCCGCTGGAGGCGCTGGCTCAGGGCGCCTCGCCCGCCGAGGTCGCGGCGAAGTTCCCGACGTCCTCGCTCGCCTGGGCGCAGCTGGCCGACGACGCCTACGCCGCCGGCCGCGTCGTCGAGTCCTACGCCTATGCCCGCACCGGCTACCACCGCGGCCTCGACGCGCTGCGCCGCAGCGGCTGGAAGGGCCACGGCCCGGTGCCGTGGGAGCACGAGCCGAACCGCGGCTTCCTGCGCGCCCTGCACGCCCTGGGCCGGGCGGCCGCCGCCATCGAGGAGAAGGACGAGGCCGAGCGCTGCGCCCAGTTCCTGCGCGACAGCTCGCCGACCGCCGCCGACATGCTGGGCTGACCGCCCGCCGCGACACCCCGCGGGCGGCCGCCACGGCCGCCCGCGGACTTCCCGCGCACCCCCGGGCCCCCGCCGCACGGCCCGCCCGCCGATCCGGCAGACTCTGCGCCGGCACCGGGACGGCCGGACGCGGCAGTGAGGGCGGGATCGGCATGGCGGAGCACCTGCGCGGGGCACGGCCCCTCGTCCTGGCCGGCGCGGCGGCCCTCGCCGTGCTGGGCACCGGCCTGTGGGCGGGGCGCTCGGGCGGCCCCTTGCTGCTGGCCCGGATCTGCGACCACCCGGTGGTGCTGGGCACCGCCGCGATCGTGCTGTTCACCGCCGCGCTGGTGCGGCGGACGCGCTCCCCGCTCGTCCGGGCCGAGACCGCCCTGGTGGGCGCGGCGCTGGCCGCCGTCCTGCCGGCCGCGCAGTTCCTCGGGTTCTTCTGGAACGGCGAGGTGACCCTCCGGCAGGCCGCGCCCGGGCGCCCCGACCGCGTGCTGGTGGTCGAGGAGGCGCCGGACTGGGTCGACACGCTGAGCCGGGTCTACGTCGACGACGCCACCGGGCTCGTCGAACGGCGCTGGCACCTCGGGGAGTTCACCAGTGACGATCCGTCGGCCGGGCTGACCTCCGTCGCGTGGGACGGCCCGGACCGGCTGCGCGTCACCGTCGGCGGCGAGGTCCACCTGGTCGACCTCGCCCCCGGCACCGGCCGGCCCGCCCGCTCCTTCCACCTGCGCTGACGCCGCCGCGGCGGGGCGAGCCGCGCCCGCAACCGACCCGGGGCGCGGCGCGTCTCCAGTCGTGGCGTCAGCCCGGACGCGACCCGCACCGGGCGGCCGATGCATACCGAGTATGTGGACATGCAGGCCGGTTGCGTGCGAGGGTGGATCGACGGTATCGATCCTGCAACACCATGACGGTCCGTCACGCCCCGTCGCCGACCAGAAAGCACCTCGTGCGAGCAGCCTCCGCCACCAGGAACGCACCCGCGCCCAGCCGACGCCGCGCCCGACAGCAGCGGCGGCGCCGGGCACGGCGGCGCACCGTCTTCGGCGTCGGCCTGCTCTGCTCACTGACCGTGCTGGGCGGCACCGCCTTCATGGTGCTCGGCGGCGCCAAGGACACCGGGGCCGGCGGCCCCACCGCCCAGGCCCGGCCGATCCCGCCGCTGGCCAGCAGCGCCGCTCCGGCCGTCAAGAAGACCGAGTCACCGGCCCCGGCCCCGAAGCCCACGCCCAGCCCCACCCCGAGCCCGACCGCCGTCACCGAGAAGGGCAAGGGCACCTTCACCGTCGCCACCTCCAAGGGCGATGCGGTCGGCAAGGGCCTGATCCGGCGCTACCGGGTCGAGGTGGAGGACGGCATAGGCATCGACCCGCAGGCCGCCGCCCAGCAGGTCCAGACGATCCTCGGCGACAGGCGCAGCTGGACGACCGACGGCAAGAACGGCTTCAAGCTGGTCTCCGACGGCGTCTACGACTTCACCGTGAAGGTCGCCTCGCCCGACACCGTCGACCGGATCTGCGGCTCGGCCGGCCTGGACACCAAGGGCGAGGTCAACTGCGACGTCGGCAAGCAGGTGGTCGTCAACTCCAAGCGCTGGCTGACCGGTTCGCCGCAGTTCAGCGGCTCCCTGGACGACTACCGGGCGCTCATCGTCAACCACGAGGTCGGGCACCGGATCGGCCACGGCCACGAGGGCTGCCCGGGCAAGGGCAAGCCCGCCCCCGCCATGATGCAGCAGATCTACGGCCTCAACGGCTGCGTCGCCAACGCCTGGCCCTACACCGCGGACGGCACCTACATCAGCGGGCCGGCCGTTCCGTAGCACCCGGCGTCCCGCGCCGCCCGGCCGCTCGGTGCTCCCGGCCGCTCGGTACTGCCCGGCCGGCGCCCCCGGACCGGTGCCGCGGACGCCGTACCGGCAGTGGCGGGCCGTCAGCAGCGGATCGCCGCGACGCCCTCCCCGGTGCCGGCCACCAGCAGCTCGGCGGTGAGCGCCAGCGCCCAGACCTGCGAGCCCAGCCGCAGGTCGACCGGGCCGTCCGCGCCCGGCCGGCGGAGCCGTACGAGACCGTCCGCCCACGCCGCGGCCGTCGCCGGCCCGGCCGGGGTGTCGACCGCCGCCACGGCGGTGACCTGGCTGCCGCGGCGGTCGACCGGTTCGGCCTCCGGACCGTCCGCGGCCGCGTCCCAGCGCCGCACCGCCCCGTCGAAGCCTCCGCTGAGCAGCAGTCCGGCGGTGCCGGCGAGCGCGGTCACCGGGCCCTCGTGCAGCTTCTCGGCGTCCGTACCGCCGTTCGGCCGGCAGCGGTGGACCGAGCCGGTGTCGTCGGCCACCGCCGGCAGCCCCTGCGGGCCGGTGGTGGCGAGGGCGCTCAACTCGCCGCGGACGGCGGCCTGCAGGGCGTGCAGCGCCTGCTCGGCGGCGGCCCCGCCCGCCGGCTGCCCGGCCGGCTCCGGCAGCACGGCCGCGGTCCCCTCCGCGTCCAGCAGCAGCACGGTGCCGTCCGGGGCCGCCGCCAGCCCGCGCAGCGGCCGGGCGTCCGGCAGGGCGACCCGGGCCA
Organism: Kitasatospora sp. NPDC007106; assembly: GCF_040634455.1. Taxonomy (NCBI): domain Bacteria; kingdom Bacillati; phylum Actinomycetota; class Actinomycetes; order Kitasatosporales; family Streptomycetaceae; genus Kitasatospora; species Kitasatospora sp. NPDC007106. Next base: position 8,706 of record NZ_JBEYFP010000084.1, on the reverse strand, counting down.
GCGGCCGCCCGGACGAGGTGTCCACGGTGCGCACCACGCCGCCCGGATCCGCCAGCAGCAGCTGCCCGGCGTAGCCGCCGGTGCCCACCGCCAGACCTGCCACCGGGCCGGGCCAGCCCTTCGAGGAGCCCGGCCACATCGCCCACTCGGCCCGCCAGGGCGTGGGCACCTCGGCGAGCCGGTCGGCCGCGGTGTCGTCCATGCCGATCAGACGGGTGCGCAGCACCGCGGCACGGACGGCCGGGTCGTCCTCGCCGACCAGGGCCGGGCCGGCCGCCGTCCAGGCGTCCGGGACGGGACCGTTGACGAAGTCCATGGCCGCGGTGACCGCCACCGGCCGCGCACGGGTGAGGAGTTGGGCGTCGGCGAGCAGTCCGGAGGCGGAGCCGTCCTTGGCGGCGGCCGTCCACAGGTCGCCGAGCAGCGCCTCGTCGGCGGCACCGAGGTCGGGCCGGCCGTCGGGATGGCGCGGCACCCGGGCGATCAGCTCGGCCGCGGTCTCCGCCGGCCGCCCGGCGCTGCCGTCGGCCGCCCCGGGGCTGGGGTAGGCGGCCGGGTCGCCGCCGACCGAGGCCGCCCAGGCGGCGAACCGGGCCGGGTCGGTCCACTCCGGCCGGTCGAGGTCCAGGACGGCGGCCTCCGCGACGGCCGTGCCGAAGGCCGCGGCCGCCGCGCCGCCGTCGGGCGCCTCCACGACCAGCCGCACCAGCTCGGACTCGGCGAGCGGCCGCAGCAGCCCAGCCACCAGGTGCGAGGGGTGCACCGCACGGCCCAGGTCCGGGACGCAGACCACCACCGGCCGGCCCTCGTCGGCCAGGGCGGTGATCAGCTCCCCCGGGCTGTGCACCAGGTGGCCGAGGCGGCGGCCGAGCAGCCAGAGCGCACTGTCGACGGTGAGCCGCTCGCCGTCGAGCACCGCGTGCACCCGCTGCGGCTCGGGCAGCCGCTCCCCGGTGCAGGCCTCGCCGAACCAGGTCAGCAGGTGGGTCTTGCCCGCCCCGGGCGAGCCGGCGACCCGGCACAGCCGCGGCGCGCGGGGGTCGGCCAGCCAGCCCAGCAGCGCCCGTCCGGCCGGCTTGCGGCCCGCCCTCAGCGGCGGTATCCGACGCGCACCGTCACTCATGCCTGGTCCCCTCGTAGCCCGGTGAACGACCCATGAGCTTACTGAGCACCGACACCCCGAGGGTCCGTCACCCCGCTGCGGCGCCGCCGCGGCCGCAGCGGCGGGCGTCAGCCCAGGACGGGCAGCCAGCCGCGGAGGTCGCTGCGCTCCCCGCCGGCGTGCACCTCGGCCGCCTCGACCGCGTCCGGCCAGGCGCGCCGGCCGGTGGCCAGCCGGATCCAGGTGAGCGGGTCGGTCTCGACGACGTTCGGCGGGGTGCCGCGGGTGTGCCGGGGGCCCTCGACGGCCTGCACCACCGCGTACGGCGGGATCCGCAATTCGACGGCGCCGCCCGGCACCTGGTCGGCGAAGGCGTCGGCGAGCAGCCGGGTCGCCGCGGCCACCGCCTGCCGGTCGTGCGGGAAGGCGGTGCCGAGGGCGTCCGCGAGGTCGTCGGCGTGCACCACGGTCTCCACCAGCCGGGTGACCAGGAAGTCTGCCAGCGGCATCGGGCCGAAGCGCATCCCGATCAGCCGCCCGGTCTCCGCCGCGGCCGGGCCGGCCAGCACGGCGAGCAGTTCGTCGCAGCGGCGGTCGAACTCGGCGGCCACCTCGGCGGGCGTGCCCGCGAACGGGCCGGCCGCGAGCTCCTCGGCGATGTCGTTGATGGTGGCGGCCGCGGTACGGGTCTTCCGCGCCCAGTCCAGCGGCGTGATCGCCGCGGCGTCCGGCAGCGGCTCGTCCAGGTGGGCCGGCACCCAGCTGACCACCATGCCCAGGTGCGACACCAACTCCCGTACCCGCCAGTCGCCGAGGCGGGTCGGCAGGTCCAGCTGGGCGGCGGTCAGGCCGCGGACGGCGCCGCGCAGCGCCTCGGTCTGCCCGGCGAGCGCGGCGCGCACCTTGGCCGGGTCGTACGTGCGGGTCTTCGTCGGCATACCGGCAGCGTACGCCGAGGGGCGGCCCGCTCCGCAGAGCCGGCCGCCCCTCGGGACGTGCGCATCCGTCAGGCGAGCAGGGCCTCGATGACGCCGGTGTGGGCGTCCTTCAGCTCCGCCAGCGTGACGGTGAACTGGCCCTGGACCTCCAGGGCGTCGCCGTCGACGACACCGATCCGGGCGACCGGCAGGCCGCGGGCACCGCACATGTCGTTGAACCGGACCTCCTCGCTGCGCGGCACGGAGACCACCGCGCGGCCGGCCGACTCGGAGAACAGGAACACGAACGGGTCCGTGCCCTCCGGGACGACGACGCGGGCGCCGTTGCCGCCCTTGAGGCAGCTCTCCACCAGCGCCTGGCCGAGGCCGCCGTCGGCGAGGTCGTGCGCGGCGTCGATCATGCCGTCGCGGGAGGCCGCGATGAGGATCTCGCCGAGCAGCCGCTCGCGCTCCAGGTCGACCTTGGGCGGCAGGCCGCCGAGGTGGCCGTGCACGACCTGGGTCCAGGCCGAGCCGCCGAGCTCGTCCTCGGTGTCGCCGAGCAGGTACAGCAGCTGGCCCTGCTCGCCGAAGCCGATCGGGGTGCGGCGGGTGACGTCGTCGATGACGCCGAGCACCGCGACCACCGGGGTCGGGTGGATGGCGACGTCGCCGGTCTGGTTGTACAGCGAGACGTTGCCGCCGGTGACCGGGGTGCCGAGCACCTGGCAGGCGTCGGCGAGGCCGCGGGTCGCCTCGGCGAACTGCCACATCACGTCCGGGTCCTCGGGGGAGCCGAAGTTGAGGCAGTCGGAGACGGCGAGCGGCTTGGCACCGCCGGCCGCGACGTTGCGGTACGCCTCGGCCAGGGCCAGCTGGGCGCCGGTGTACGGGTCCAGCTTGGCGTAGCGGCCGTTGCCGTCGGTGGCGACCGAGACGCCGAGGTTGGTCTCCTCGTCGATCCGGATCATGCCGGAGTCCTCGCCCACCGAGAGCACGGTGTTGCCGAGCACGTAGCGGTCGTACTGGTCGGTGATCCACGCCTTGGAGGCCTGGTTCGGCGAGCCGGCGACCTTGAGCAGGGCGTCCTTGAGCCCGGCGCCGTCCGCCGGGCGGGCGAGCCGCTCGGCGGTGGGGGCGTCGGCCTGCAGCGCGTCCTGCCAGTCCGGGCGGGCGAAGGGGCGGTGGTAGGTCGGGCCCTCGTGGGCGACGGTGCGCGGGGGCACGTCCACGACCTGCTCGCCGTGCCAGAAGATCTCCAGGCGCTCGCCGTCGGTCACCTCACCGATCACGGTGGCGATGACGTCCCACTTCTCGCAGATCTCCAGGAAGCGGTCGACCTTGGCCGGCTCGACGATCGCGCACATGCGCTCCTGCGACTCGCTCATGAGGATCTCCTCCGGCGAGAGCGTGTTGTCGCGCAGCGGCACGGTGTCCAGCTCGATCCGCATGCCGCCGGTGCCGGCCGAGGCCAGCTCCGAGGTGGCGCAGGACAGGCCGGCGCCGCCGAGGTCCTGGATGCCCGCGACCAGGTCCTCCTTGAAGATCTCCAGGGTGCACTCGATGAGCAGCTTCTCCTGGAAGGGGTCGCCGACCTGGACGGCGGGGCGCTTGGCCGGGCCGGTCGCGTCGAAGGTCTCCGAGGCGAGCACGGAGACGCCGCCGATGCCGTCGCCGCCGGTGCGGGCGCCGTAGAGGATGACCCGGTTGCCGGGGCCGGAGGCCTTGGCGAGGTGGATGTCCTCGTGCTTCATGACGCCGACGCAGAGCGCGTTGACCAGCGGGTTGCCCTGGTAGCAGGAGTCGAAGACGACCTCGCCGCCGATGTTCGGCAGGCCCAGGCAGTTGCCGTAGCCGCCGATGCCCGCGACGATGCCGGGCAGCACCCGGCGGGTGTCCGGGTGGTCGGCCGCACCGAAGCGCAGCGGGTCCATCACCGCGACCGGGCGGGCGCCCATCGCGAGGATGTCGCGGACGATGCCGCCGATGCCGGTGGCCGCGCCCTGGTAGGGCTCGATGTACGACGGGTGGTTGTGCGACTCGACCTTGAAGGTGACCGCGTAGCCCTGGCCGACGTCGACGACGCCGGCGTTCTCGCCGATGCCGACGAGCATCGCGTCGTTCTCCGGGGCCTTCTCGCCGAACTGCTTGAGGTGGACCTTGGAGCTCTTGTACGAACAGTGCTCCGACCACATGACGGAGTACATCGCGAGTTCGGCGCCGGTCGGACGGCGGCCGAGGATCTCCCGGATGCGCGCGTACTCGTCCTCCTTGAGGCCGAGCTCGGCCCAGGGCTGGGCGGCGTCCGGGGTCTGCTCGGCGTTCTTGACGGTGTCGAGGCTCATCAGGCGTTCACCAGCTGCTTCAGGACGGAAGTGAAGAAGCCCAGGCCCTCGGTGGTCGGGCCGGTGAGCGGCTCCACGGCGTGCTCCGGGTGCGGCATCAGGCCGACGACGTTGCCCGCCGCGTTGGTGATGCCGGCGATGTCGCGGTACGAACCGTTCGGATTGACGTCGAGGTAACGGGCCACGACCCGGCCCTCCGCCTCGAGTTCGTCCAGGACGTGCTCGTCGGCGACGAAGCGGCCCTCGCCGTTCTTCAGCGGCACGACGATTTCCTGGCCGCTGCTGTAATCGGACGTCCACGCCGTGTCGGCGTTCTCGATGCGCAGCTTCTGGTCGCGGCAGACGAAGTGCAGCGAGTCGTTGCGGGTGAGCGCACCGGGCAGCAGGTGCGATTCGCACAGCACCTGGAAGCCGTTGCAGATACCGAGGACGGGCATTCCCTGCCGGGCCTGCTCGATGATGGTGTCCATGACCGGCGAGAAGCGGGAGATGGCCCCGCAGCGCAGATAGTCGCCGTACGAGAATCCGCCCGGCAGGACGACGGCGTCGACCTGGTGCAGGTCCTTGTCCCGGTGCCAGAGGGCCACCGGCTCGGCGCCGGCGAGGCGCACCGCGCGCTGGGCGTCGCGGTCGTCGAGCGAGCCGGGGAAAGTGACGACGCCGACGCGTGTGGTCACTTCGCCTCTCCCTCGACGCGGACGGTGAAGTCCTCGATCACGGTGTTGGCGAGAAACGTCTCGGCGGCCTCGCGGATGCGGGCCAGCGCGGCGTCGTCCACCGGCCCTTCCAGCTCCAGTTCGAAACGCTTGCCCTGGCGGACGTCGGCGATCCCGGCGAAGCCGAGACGCGGCAGTGCGCGCTGCACCGCCTGTCCCTGCGGGTCGAGGATCTCCGGCTTGAGCATGACGTCGACTACGACGCGTGCCACTGGCACTCCCGGTGGTGATTGCGTGAAGGCGGGGGACCTTCAGACTACCTGGCATTTCGGGCCTCCCGGCGGGTCGGTCCTGGTGACGCGCGTAGACAAACGCCCCTTACGCCGCAAGGGCTCCGCACGTTCGAGCCGCCCCCGCACGCCCCCTTTCTCCGGATTCAATGGCGCCCCGGCCGGCCGGGCCGAGAACACCCGAATACCGGCACACCGGACATGTCGACCACGACTATCCCCGACTATCCGGCACCCTCGTGAAGCCTCGTGAATATCCGGAAAAAAGGAATGCCGAGGCCTTCGATTTCCAGCCTCTTTGGGTGCAGAATAGGGCGACCGGCGGCAGCCATCGGCTGTCATTTGGCACGGCATGCCCGCATGCCGCCGTGCGCGCCGCCGGCGGACGGGCCACCGGACACCAGCATCCGGCGGCCGAATTGCCCGAGAGGATTGACACCCATGGCTCAGCGTGTAGTCGTCACGCTCTCCGACGACCTGGACGGCGGCACCGCCGCGGAAACCGTCCACTTCGGTGTCGACGGGAAGTCGTACGAGATCGACCTCTCCGTGGAGAACGCGGAGAAGCTGCGGGAGGCCCTCGCCCCGTTCGTCGCGGCCGGCCGCCGGCAGAGCCGCACCGGCAAGTCCTTCCGGCGCACCGCCCTGACCCCCGACCCGCAGGCCGTCCGGGCCTGGGCGCAGTCGCACGGCATGGACCTCCCGGCCCGCGGCCGCATCCCGAAGGCCGTCTACGAGCAGTTCGCCGAGGCCAACTGAGCGTGCCGCCGCCCCGCCCCGGTACCCCTCCGGGGAAAGGGTGGGGCGAGCACTCCGATCGATGGGGTAGAGTATTTCTCGTCGCCGCAACCGGAGGCCGAAAGGCAGCCGGGAGGGGCGATCGGTGCCGAGGCACCGTGCGGACGTGGCTCAGTTGGTAGAGCATCACCTTGCCAAGGTGAGGGTCGCGAGTTCGAATCTCGTCGTCCGCTCGCAGTGTTCGAGCAACACAGCAGTAGCAGTGCAGCAGTACAACTCAACAGCATGCGGACGTGGCTCAGTTGGTAGAGCATCACCTTGCCAAGGTGAGGGTCGCGAGTTCGAATCTCGTCGTCCGCTCCGAGTACGAAGGGCTCCCTCGCAGAGGGGGCCCTTCGTCGTGCTGCCGACACGCGCGGCACCGCCGATGACATTTGTCACCGCCCACCCGTGCAAGCGCACCGGCAGCCGGTGACGGTACGCACTGACCCCGCGCGCCGCCCGCCGGGAGGCTGGAGGCATGAAGGACACCAGCCACTCCGGGCCGGCCGTCGAGGCCGTGGACCTGCACCGCCGTTACGGCCCCACCGGCCCGGGCGGCTTCGACGCCGTCCGCGGCCTCGACCTCACCGTCCGCCGCGGCGAGCTCTTCGCCCTGCTCGGCACCAACGGCGCGGGCAAGACCTCCACCATGGAACTCCTCGAAGGACTGGCCGCCCCCACCGGCGGGCAGGTCCGGGTCCTCGGCCACGACCCGCACCGCGAGCGCACCGCCGTCCGGCCGCGGATCGGCATCATGCTCCAGGAGGGCGGCTTCCCCGGCGACCTCACCGTCACCGAGACCTGCCGCGGCTGGGCCGGACTGACCAGTGGCGCCCGCCCGGTCGGCGAGGCGCTCGACCTGGTCGGCCTCGGCGGCCGTGCCGGGGTGCGGGTCAAGCAGCTCTCCGGCGGCGAACGCCGCCGTCTCGACCTCGCGGTCGCCCTGCTCGGCCGCCCCGAGGTGCTCTTCCTCGACGAACCCAGCACCGGCCTCGACCCCGAGGCCCGCGCCGCGGTCTGGCGGCTGGTCCGCACGCTGCGCGAGGACGGCACCACCGTGCTGCTCACCACCCACTACCTGGAGGAGGCCGAGGAGCTCGCGGACCGGCTCGCGATCATGCACGCCGGCCGGATCGCCGCCACCGGGACCGTCTCCGAGGTCATCGCCGGCCGCCCGGCCAAGATCGCCTTCGAACTCCCGGAGCGCTGCGGCCCGTACGAGGCGATCGGCCTGCCCGCCCTGCCCGCCGCGGACATCACCGCGGACGGCCGCCGGATCACCGTCCGCACCCCGCAGCTCCAGGCCGACCTCACCGACCTGCTCGGCTGGGCCGCCCACCACGGCGTCGCGCTCGGCGGCCTGGAGGCCCGCAGCGCCACCCTCGAAGAGGCCTTCCTCGCCATTGCCGCCGAAGCGGCCGCCACCCCCGAGACGATCGGCAGCCCCCGATGACCACGCACGCCGCCACCGCAGCCACCTCCGCACCCGGCGCCCCGGCCACGACCACCACCGCCGGCCGTCTGCTCGCCCTCGGCCGCACCGAGGCCACCCTGCTGCTGCGCAACCGCACCGCGCTGTTCATGGCCGTCGCCCTGCCGGTGGTCATGATGATGAGCCTCAAGGGCATCCTCGACCAGCAGGCCGAGACCACCCCCAACCTCGACCTGCACGCCAACCTGGTCAACGGCGTCGCCGGACTGATCCTGCTCTTCGTCGTCTACTACAACCTCACCTCCGCCTACGTCGCCCGCCGCGGCGAACTCGTGCTCAAGCGGCTGCGCACCGGCGAGGCCCGCGACCTGGAGATCCTGGCCGGCACGGCGCTCCCCTCGGTCGTCCTCGGCCTGCTGGAGTGCGGCGTCGTCGGCGCGGTCGGCGCCGCCAGGCTGGACCTGCCCGCCCCGGTCAACCCGCTGCTGATGGCCGCCGGCCTGCTGCTCGGCACCGGTCTGCTGATCGCGCTCGCCGCCGCCACCAGCTCCTTCACCAAATCCGTGGAGACCGCCGGCATCACCACCCTGCCGCTGCTGCTGCTCGCCCAGCTCGGCTCCGGCCTGCTCCTTCCGCTGGAGACCATGCCGGACGGCCTCGCCACCGCCTGCCGCCTGCTGCCCACCACCCCGGCCTTCCAGCTGATCCGCCTCGGCTGGTTCGGCACCGACGGCTCCAAGGCGCCCACCGACTTCCTCGGCAGCTGGGTCGAGGCCCTGCCGCACCTCGGCCTCGGCCTGGTCTGGCTCGCCGCCGCCGTCTGGGCCGCCCGCCGCTGGTTCCGCTGGGAGCCGCGCCGCTGACCGCCGCCCGCCGGAACACCGGGGTGTCCGCCGTACCCGCCGCACCGGAGGAGTCCGGCGGCCACCGCCGATGGGAGGATCTGTCGACCGTGCATCCGTCGAGAGGGGACGACGTGGACCTGCTGAGGCCGTCGCGGCGCTGGCGGGCGCTGGGCAAGCCCAAGCTCACCGAGCTCTTCATCCGCTGGTCCCTCTACCTGACCGGCCTGCTGCAGCCGCTGCTCCTGCTCGGCGCCGTCACGGGCAAGCACGGGGCGGAACTGCCCGGCACCGTCCGGCTCTCCGCCGTCGCCGCCTCGCTGACCGCCACGGCACTGTTCG